>JBPBPY010000072.1:0-29943 GCA_050954505.1 Janthinobacterium lividum | reverse complement strand
TATCCACTGACGGTCGGCAACTACGACACCAACTCCTGGCTGCCAGCAGCTGCCTCGCTGGTGCGCGGCTCGAACATGCTCAAGTACTACGGCACCTTCGGTGGCGTTTCGCTGGGCCTGAGCCACTCGTTTGGCGAACAGGCTGGCGGCAGCCGCCTTGGCAGCCAGAATGGCGCATCGCTGCAATACACCGTCGGCAACCTGTCGCTGGGCGCTGGCGCACAGCAAACCATCAGCACCGTCAACTCCGACTACAAGAACAATGCCTACAACCTGAGCGCAACCTATCAGGCTGGCCCGGCCAAGCTGTTCGCCGGCTTCTTCCGTATCAAGGATGCGACCGGTACCACCAACTACTACATCGGCGCCAACAACAGCCTGGCAGCCAACAATGGCGGCGTGGTCGGCCAAACCCGCAGCGACAAGGGCTACTTCCTGGGCACCACGGTTCAACTGAACCCGGCCTGGACCCTGACCGGCGCCGGCTACTATGACCGCAGCCGCAACGTCACCGTGCAAAGCGTCGGCAGCTTCGGCGACGGCACCCGTTATGCCGTCGTCGCCGTGGCAGAATATGCCCTCTCCAAGCGTACCCAGCTGTACGGCACTGTCGATTACAACCGCGCCAAGGAAGCCGCTGCCGTGGAACTGGCTGGCCGTGGCAATGTCACCACCGGTGGCGTAGGCATCCGCCACATTTTCTAAATACCGGTTTCACCGCTCGGCAGCCTGAGCGCAGGCTGCCGGATGGCGACACAGCTGGTGAAGAAAATGCAGCAGGTCGAGTCAAGCAAGTGCAGTCAATACAGAAATGGGGCGATCCGTCAGGGATCGCCCCATTTTTTTGTTGATCCTGTTTCCAATCCGATGCAATCCCGGCCCTGGCCCTTGCCAGAACGCGCCGCAGATTGTTTGCGCCGTCACAACCGCCATGCGATCGTTCCCTTGTTATGCGGGTTATCGCACAGAACTCCTGCCATCGAGCTTGTATGTTGGCTGCATCCCCAAGCAGAGTCGTGGCCGGGCCGTACCGGCAGGCCCCCTGCGCCAACCAACAGGAGTTCAGCCTTGATCAAAGTAACCGGATATGCAGCAAAACATTCTTTCAGCCGCCTGCGCGCATATGCTTTCGAGCGCGAGGAAGCCGGCCCGCACCAGATCGAAATCGATGTGCTGTACTGTGGCGTGTGCCATTCCGATATCCATCAAGTGAAGAATGAATGGTCCAATACCGTCTATCCCTGCGTGCCCGGCCATGAAGCCGTGGGACGCGTCACGCGTATCGGCTCGGGCGTCACCAGGCATGCGGTGGGCGACCTGGTCGGCGTCGGTTGCATGATCGAGAGTTGCCGCGAGTGCGCACCATGCAAAGGCGGCGAAGAGAATTACTGCGAAAGCCCCAACAGCTGGCTGGCCACCTACAACGGTCCGATGGTGCCTGCCAAACAGGCACCCGGCGGCGTCAACATCTACGGCAAGGACAACACCTTTGGCGGCTATTCCGACACGCTGGTGGTCAATGAAGACTTCGTGCTGAAGATTCCCGCTGCGCTCAAGGCAGAAGTGGCGGCGCCGATTCTTTGCGCCGGCGTCACCACCTATTCGCCGTTGAAGCATTTTGGCGTCAAGGCTGGCGACAAGGTCGGCATCATCGGCTTCGGTGGCCTGGGCGACATGGCAGCCAAGCTTGCCAAAGCCATGGGTGCCGAGGTGACCGTATTTACCAGTACTGAAGACAAACTCGATTTCGCCAAAAAACTCGGCGTCGATGCAGTGCTTGAAAATGACAAGGCGGCGCTGAAGAAACTCAAGAGCAGTTTCGATTTCATGCTCTCGACGATTCCCGAAAAGCATGACATCAATCCCTTCATCGAATTGCTCAAGCGCGACGCCACCATTTGCGTGGTCGGTGCGCTCGAACCAATGGCGCCTGTCAACAATCAGGAAGTTGCCTTCCACCGCAAGCGCATTGCCGGCTCGCTCATCGGCAGCATTGCCGACACCCAGGAGGTGCTGGACTTTTGCGCCAAGCACAATATTGGCCCGGATATCGAAGTCATCGCCATCCAAGATATCAACGATGCCTACCGCAAGGTTATCAAGGGCGATGTGCGTTCGCGCTACGTGATCGACATGGCGACGTTGAAGCACGAAGAAAACGTCTGAAGCCAGAATTAGCCGGCACAATGCCATGTTCATTACCGCGTTTTCTCTTCTGATCTGACGACCGATGTAGGCACTGTCCTATGGCAGCCTGGCGGCGTGGCACTTACCATGGGGGTGAAATTTCAACCCCCATGGACAAGACATGACCAAGCCCAAGCTGATGACGGACCGCCTGCTGCACGAACTGTTCGGCGTCGAAGAATTACGCGATGGCCAGCAAGCCGTGATCGACAGCGTCATGGCTGGCAAGGATACCCTGGTCATCATGCCCACCGGCGGTGGCAAGTCGCTCTGTTATCAATTGCCGGCACTGCTGCTGCCCGGCACCACTGTCGTGGTGTCGCCGTTGATCTCGCTGATGAAGGACCAGGTCGGCAAACTCACCGAACTCGGGGTGCAGGCGGTCCAGCTCAACAGCAGCCTGGCCAGCGAAGAAGAGGACAGTGCCATGGCCTGCATACGCAGCGGACAGGCGAGGATTGTTTTTTGTACGCCGGAGCGGCTGGCCAACCAGGCCTTCCAGGAAGCCTTTGCATCGATCACCGTGTCATTGATCGCCATCGATGAAGCGCACTGCATTTCGCAATGGGGCCATGATTTCCGCCCCGCCTATCTCGAACTGGCTGCCGCCATCAAGACCTTGGGCCGCCCGCCGGTACTGGCCTTGACGGCAACCGCACCGGAAGATGTGGTCAACGACATCCGCCAGCAATTGCATACCCCGCAAATGGCGGTGATCAATACCGGCATCTACCGCCCCAATCTGCGCTACCGCGTGGTCCAGACCACCAATCATGCCGAGCGGTGTGAACAGGCACTCAAGCTGGTACGTGAAACCGAGGGCGTCGGCATCCTGTATGCCGCCACCGTCAAGGCCGTCAAGGAAATCCATGCGCAGCTCGAGCAAGCCGGTGAAAGCGTCACCTGCTATCACGGCAAGCTGACAGCGCTGGAACGCAAGGAAAACCAGGAATTGTTCATGACCGGCGAGCGCCGCATCATGGTTGCCACCAATGCTTTCGGCATGGGCATCGACAAGGGCAATACCCGCTTTGTCATCCATCTGCAGATGCCGCCGAACCTCAACGCGTATTACCAGGAATCGGGACGCGCAGGCCGCGATGGCGAACCGGCTGACTGCACCCTGCTGTTTCTCCAGGACGATAAACGGGTGCAGCAGTTTTTCCTGGCCCGGCATTTGCCGGCTGCCGAAGAACTGCATGCGATTTATCACACCGCTGTCGAACTGTGCGCCGAAAGTTCATTTTCCTTCGACATGATCAAGGAAAAACTGACCGATTGTTCCGATGGCCGCCTCAAGGCTTGCCTGCAATTGCTCAAGGATGGCCATCTGCTGCGCCAGGACCGCAAGCTGCGCTACAAGATCTGCAAGACCGTGCCGACACAGGAAGTATTTGCCTCGCTGGCAGAGATCGACCAGCATCGTCAGGAACATGAGCGCGAAGCGCTGGAAAAAATGGTCTCGTATGCCTTGAGCGGGTTTTGCCGCTGGAAGCTGCTGCTCGATTACTTTGGCGATGACAATGATTTCGAGCGCTGCTGCACCTGCGACAACTGCATTTCGCCGCCTGCCATCATGCAAGCCGGTCCTGGCGACGATATCCGCATCGACCCTTTGGCGGCAGTTGCGGCAGCAATGCCGGCGCCGGCAGAATCATTGCCAGCGATGGCAGTTGCTGCAGACGCCGCAGACGCTGCCGACGCTGCAGACGACACAGCGGTTGCAGAAAGTGCCGTGCTGGTCGGCAGCCAGGTACGTGTACCGAAGTTCGATCTCGGCACAGTGCTTTCGGTCGAGGGTGAAAAGATCACCATCGAATTTCCGAATCATGAAGTACGCACCTTCCTCGACAGCTTCGTCGAAACCGTCACTGCCCAAAATGCCGGCTGACGATTTCCAGTAGCCGGTCCATGGCGACCGGCTTGCTCAAGTGCGCCATGAAGCCTGCTGCATTCGACTGGGCCACGTCCTTGTCGCGCATCAGGCCGCTGACGGCGATCGCCGGCAAGGCCTGGTAACGCGGCATGAGCCGGGCGCGGCGCAGGAATTCATGACCATCGATGCCAGGCATGGACAAGTCCGAGATCAGCAGATCGATCTCCTGATGTGCCAGCGCGGCCAGGCCTTCTTCGGCGCTGGTGGCCACAGTCAGGATGGCACCCTCCATTTCCAGCAGCAGCTGGACGCAGTCGACCACATCGCGTACATCATCAACCAGCAGGATGCGCAAGCCGGCGATGTCGGTTTTCGTGCCGGCCGTCGTGTCGGCGTTTTCCTGCGTGGCGCCGGCCAGCGGCAGCCAGATGGAAAAGCGCGCGCCCTGGCCAATGCCGTCTGACGCAGCCTGCACCCGGCCGCCATGCTGCAGGACGATTTCCTTGACCAGCGCCAGCCCGATGCCCAGCCCGCCCTTGGCGCGCGTGGTCACCGAGCTGGACTGGGCAAACATGTCGAAGACATTCGGTAGCAGCGTTGGCGAAATGCCTTGCCCGGTATCGGCAACTTCGATGCGCAGCTCGCTGCCGTCATCGGTCAGGTCAAGCGTGACGGTACCGCCGGCCGGGGTGAACTTGACGGCATTGACCAGGAGGTTCATCAGCACCTGTTCGATGCGCACCGCATCGGCCATCACGCACGCCTGGTTGCCGGCACCGCGCACGATGATGCGGTGTTCCTGCGCCGCGGGATCGGCGCGTACCACCGCAGCGGTGGTTTCCAGCAGTGGACCGATGGCCAGCGGCGCCAGCGCCAGTGTCAGCTTGCCGGTGCGCACCCGTGACATGTCCAGCAAGTCATCGATGATCTTGGCCTGGCTCTTGACCGCGCTCTTGATGATGGTGGCAGCGCGCTGCGCCGTTTCCGAATGGGACACGGACAAGCGCGAAAGCAGTTCGGCATTGATCTGGATGAGATTGAGGGGATGGCGCAATTCATGCGACATGATGGCCAGGAATTCATCCTTCAGCGCCACCGCCGATTCGGCTTCGGTGCTTTTTTTCTGTTCGCTGTCGAGCGCCTCGTTGAGCTTGCTCTCGTTTTTCTTGCGGTCGGTCTGGTCGCGGGCGATCTTTGCATAACCATGCATGGCCGCCGGCCCCAGCGGCGTCATGACGCCGCTGCAATAGATGCGGCTGCCATCCTTGCACAGGTGCCAGCGCTCGTCTTCGGCGCGGCCATCTTCGCGCGCGCGCCGCATTTCATCTTCCGGCATGCCGATCTGGCGGTCTTCCGGCACGAACAGGCACGCCAGCGGCTGGCCCAGCATTTCGTCCTCGGTGTAGCCAAACGCCCGTTCAGCACCCTTGTTCCAGCTGGTCGTCAAGCCATTCACATCGCTGGTGATGATGGCATAGTCCTTGGTGCTTTCGGCCACCAGGCGCATGCGCATTTCACGCATGCGCAATTGTTCTTCGGCGCTGCGGCGTGCTGAAATGTCGAAGAAGGTCAGCACTGCGCCTTCGATGCGGTCTTCGGTGGTGCGGTAAGGCAGCAGGCGCACAATGTAATGCCTGCCATTGCTGCTGCGTACTTCGCGCTCCACCAGACGCAGGGTATCGAAGGTGGTGCGCACATCGTCGGCCAGCTGCTCGTAGTCGAGCAGGTGCACCAGGTCGAGCAGCGGGCGGCCCACGTCGGCGGCAATGACCTTGAAGATGTCGGCCGCGCGCGGGGTGTAGCGCATGATGCGCAGAGCGCTGTCGACAAAAATGGTGGCGATATCGGTCGAGGCAATCAGGTTGTTGAGGTCATCGTTTGCCTTGCCGGTTTCCTCGACGCGGATCTTCAATTCATAATTGACAGTGATGAGTTCTTCATTGACCGACTGCAGTTCTTCCTTGCCGTTTTCCAGCTCGTTGGTGGCCGAGCGCATTTCTTCATTGACTGCCTGCAGTTCCTGGATCAAGGCCCGCGCTTCCTCGCCCGAAACCTCGGCATGCTCGATGGTTTCCTGCAAGTGCTCCTTTGCCCGTTCGAGTTCGGCTTCCAGCTGCACCAGCAGCAACCGGTCGGCTTGCGTGACAGGCGCCGGTGCCGGCACGAACATGGCGGCATCCTGCACGGCCTCGTCGAACAGCACCAGGCTGAATTCCTCGCCACTGTCGGCATCGTCATGGGGCAAGATGGACATGTTGACCTTGCAGCGGCGGCCACTGCGGTCGATGATCACCGGCCGGCAGTCGCAGCGCATGCGGTTCGATGACTGCATCAGGGCGCTGCGCAATTCCAGGCGCAGCTCCGGCAGCACCAGCGCCAGCAATTGGCGTGACGGTTCGCCACCGCTCATGCGCATGAAGGGCAAGGCATGTTCCGACAGGTGCACGATGTTCAGTTCCCGGTCCAGCAGCACCGATGGCGGCGGCAGCCGCGACAGCGCGCGCTGGTGCATGTCGGCCAGCGACACCGGACGGGCGATGTGGCGCGGCGTGAGTGTCGGCGCCAGCTGGCTCATGGACGACAGCATGCGCGAACTGTAGCCGCCGTTCTGCAGCGCCGGCCGGGCCCGGTAAATGCGGTTTTTCTTGTCCACCGGCGTGAAGAACTGCTGCACCGATTCCGCCGACTCCGAGCCGCCCAAAAACAGGTAGCCGCCCGGCTTGAGTGCAAAATGGAACATCTCCAGCACCTTCACCTGCACATCGCGATTCAGATAGATCAGCAGGTTGCGGCAGGAGATCATGTCCAGCCGTGAAAACGGCGGGTCGCGCAAGACATTATGTTCGGCAAACAGCACGCGGTCGCGCACCGACTTGCGAATGGTGTACTGGTCGGCATCCTTGATGAAGTACTGGCGCAGGCGCGCCGGCGTCACATCGGCCAGGATTGCCGAGGGATAGCTGCCGGCGCGGGCGCGCTTGATGGCCTGGGCATCGATATCGGAGGCAAACACCTGGAACGGCGGCGCTGCCTTCATGGTTGCGGCATGGCCGGCCAGCAGCATGGCCATCGAATAGGCTTCCTCGCCACTGGCGCAGGCGGCCACCCAGACCCTGATTTCATCGGCAGGCAACTTGTCCTTGAACAGCTCGGCGATGATGTTGTTTTCGAGGGCGTCGAACGATTCGCGGTCGCGAAAAAAATTCGTCACACTGATGAGCATGTCGCCCAGCAAAGCCTGGTATTCGGTTTCGTCACGCGCCAGCACCGCATGGTATTCGGCCAGCGTGAATACCGAACGCACCTGCATGCGCCGCTCGATGCGGCGCAGGACGGTTGCGCGTTTGTAGTGGCGAAAGTCGTGGCCGGTGGCCTTGAACAGGCCATCGAGCAGCAGCGTCAGGGTTTCTTCCAGATTGCCGGCACCGATGCTGCCAAGGCCATCGAGGCCATCGAGGCTGGCGCGCTGTGCCATCATGGCGTTGTCATCATTGTCGTCTTCCAGCAGGGGCAGCCCGATGCGCTCGGCATTGTCGCGCAGTCCCGCCAAGGTCTGCCCCATGGCCGCGGCCGGCAGGATGAAGTCGATGCTGCCGCTCTGGATGGCGGCATTGGGCATGCCGTCATGCTGGCAATCCTGTGGCGCCTGCACCAGCGTCACCCCGCCTTGCTCGCGAATGCTGCTGATGCCCACGGCACCATCGGAACCGAGGCCGGAAAGAACGATGGCCACGGCGCGCTCGCGATGCACCGCTGCCAGGGAGCGGAAAAAGAAATCGATTGCCGCATGCTCGCCAAGCGGCGCCGTGGTGTCCTGTGCTGCCAGAAAGCCATCGACCATGGCCAGCTGCTTGCCCGGCGCCAGCAAATACACCTGCCCTGCCTCGATCCGGGCTGTGCCATGGACTTCGGTAACCGGCATGCTGGTAAGGTCTTGCACCAGCGCGCGCGCATTGTGCTGCTGTGCTTGCAGCACGTGATGGGGATGCAGCTGCGGCTGCGCTTGGGAATGCGCTTGCCGGGACGGGAGATGCAGGATCACCACGTAGGCCATGCCGCCATGGTCTGGCAGGCTGGAAAAAAAGTCCGCCAGTGCCGCCAGGCCGCCCGCAGCGGCACCAATGCCCACCACGGGAAATGGCAACCTGCCCGTCCCGATGTCATGCCGGACCGTCGTTGTATTCTGCTGGGTGACGGAATCGGTCATGAATACATCCAAAAAATCAAACGGTTGATTGCTTCGAAATGGAAACAAGCTGCCCCATGTTAGGCGTTCGGGGAGGTGCTGCTGCTGATACTGCACAAACGAAACATCATTGGTTACTGACAATTTTTAATTATTCGGCAAGCACGGCAACCACCCACGGCAGAATAAAAATTTCCTGAAAGCATTGAGTTTTCTCTTGCTTGAAACTTGCACATGAGAATATACTGTACAAATAGACAGTATTTAGTTTCTCCCTTGATGCAGAGGTAACCGCGATGATTTTTCCTGCCCCGCCACTTCCAGATGCCGTCAGACAGGCCAATGTGCTGGCCATGCGCGATGTCTGGCGGGCCAGCGAACTGGCGGTATCGCGCTCGGCAACCCAGTCCACCGGCCATGCAGTGCTCGATGCAGAACTGCCCAATGGCGGCTGGCCACGCTCGGCGCTCGTCGAGCTGCTGGTGCAGCAGCACGGCATTGGCGAGATGCAGCTGCTCAAGCCGATCCTCGCTGCGCTGTCGGCCAAGCAGCGCGTGGCGCTGATCCAGCCGCCCTACCTGCCGCACTCGATGGCTTGCCGCGCCTGGCACTGGAACGACCGCCACATCCTCTGGCTGCGGCCCTCCAGTTCGGCCGATGCCCTCTGGTGCGCCGAACAGGTGTTGAAGAATGGCAGTTGCGGCGCCGTCATCCTGTGGCAGCCGAATGTGCGGGCCGAATCGCTGCGGCGCCTGAACCTGGCCGCGCAGTCGACCGAAACCTGGCTCTGGTTCATGCGTCCGCTGTCGGCCGCAACCGATGCCTCGCCGGCGCCGCTGCGCATTGCCCTGCGGCCGGCCGCCGGTGGCGTGCTGGCCGAGATCATCAAACGCAAGGGTCCGCATTGCGAGCGGCCGCTTTTCATTCCACTCGCCGAAATGCCCATTGGCGCTGTCAAGGACCCACAGCATGAAGCTCCTGCTCAGCGTCTACCTGCCATTGCTGCCGCTCGAAGCGCTGCGGCCTCGCTGGTCTGAGCCCGGCCCCGTGGTCGTCATCGACCAGGGGCAGGTGCTGGCCATGTCGCCCGAGGCTGCCTGGGCCGGCGTGCGCCTGGCCATGCGCAGCGGCGGCGTGGCGGCAATTGCGCCGGCCACGCTGATCCTCGAGCGCGCGCTGGAACGCGAAGACCTGGCGCTTGACGCCATTGCCACCGCGCTGATGCAGTACACCCCTGAAGTCACGCACCTCGACGAGTTTTCCGTGCTGCTCGATGTCAGCGCCAGCCTGACGCTGTTTGGCGGCGCCCATGCCTTGTGCCAGCGCGTCATGCGCAGCGTCAGCGCCCTGGGTTTCACGCTGCAGCTGGGCGCTGCCCCCACGGCCGGCGCCGCCTGGATGCTGGCGCGCAGCAGCCGCCGCAAGGGGGAACTGCTGCGCCGGCGTGTCCTGTCGCCGGCCTCCATGCTGCGCCGCCTGGACATGCTGCCCTGCCACCTGGCGCCGGCCACGCGCGCATTCCAGGATTGGTTTGCCAACATCGGGCGCATAACCTCGGGCTGATGCGCAAGCTGCCGCGCGCCGGGCTGCTGCGCCGCACCAGCAAGCATCTGCTGGCCGAGATCGACCGCGCTTATGGCGAAGCGGCGGAAATGTTCGAATGGCTCAAGCCGCCGCTGAATTTTTCTGCGCGCATGGAAACCTTCGACCGCATCGAACATGCCGACGCCCTGCTGTTTGGCGCTGCCAGCCTGATCCAGCAGCTGGTGGGCTGGCTGGCCGTGAAGCAGCAAGCGGTGCGCATCTTCACGCTGCTGCTCGAACACGAGCGCGGGCGCGTGGCCAGGGCGCCGACTGCGCTCGACATTGCGCTGGCCGAACCGGCCTGGCATGAAGAGCATTTGATCCGCCTGCTCAAGGAGCGGCTGGGCAAGCTGACGCTGGAAGCGCCGGTGATTGCGCTGCGCCTGCAGGCGCTGAAGATCGAGCCGATGGTGCCGCTCAATGCATCGCTGTTCGTCGAAGTCGGCGGCTCGCCGCAGGATTACAACCGTTTGCTCGAACTGCTCAGCGCGCGCCTGGGCGCCGAAAATGTGCTCACCCCTGCGGATGTGGACGACTACCGTCCCGAAGTCTGCAATGCCTGGATCAGCGCCACGGCCAGGCCGGCGCGCAGCACGGTGGAAGAAATCCTCGATGGCCGGCCGTTCTGGCTGCTGCCCAAGCCGATCCCGCTGATCATGCGCGACGAGCGGCCGTTCTATGGCAGCCCGCTGAAATGCATCCACGGTCCCGAACGCCTGGAAGCAGGCTGGTGGAATGACCAGACCGCAGCGCGCGACTACTTCATTGGCCAGGCCAGCGATTCGAGCTGCTACTGGATCTATCTCGAGCGCAGCCAGGATGCGCGCTGGTATCTGCACGGTTTGTATGCCTGAGCTGCCGTCCGGTTCTGCGCCGGCGAATTCCTTGCCCGCGAATTCCCTGCCTGACTACGCCGAACTGCAGGTCCTGAGCCACTTCAGTTTCCTGCGCGGCGCCTCGGCGCCCGAGTACCTGGTGGCGCGCGCGGCCAAGCTCGGTTATGCCGCCATTGCCATTACCGATGAATGCAGCCTGGCCGGCGTGGTGCGCGCACATGTGATGGCCAAGGAGCTGGGGCTGCACCTGGTCATCGGCAGCCAGATGACGGTCACGCCCGAGGACGGCAATGCGCCCTTCAACCTGATCATCCTGGCCACCAACAAGAATGGTTATGGCAACCTGAGCGAGCTGATCACGGTGGCGCGCATGCGCGCTGAAAAAGGCAGCTACCTGGTGCGCCCGCGCGACATCGCCGCGCCCACCGGCGCGCTGGTGCACCTGCGCGGCTTGCCCAATTGCCAGTTCATCCTGGCGCCAGCCTACTGCGCAGCACAGGAAGATGTCGAATGGCAGGCGGCCTGGCTGATCCAGAATGCACCGGGGCGCGCGCGCATTGCCCTGACCCTGCATCACCGCACCCGCGATGCCAGGCACCAGGCCATGATCGCCACTGTCTCGGAAGAGTTTGCCATTCCGGTGGTCGCCACCGGCGACGTCTGCATGCACCTGCGCTCCAACAAGCCGCTGCAGGACACCATGACGGCGATCCGCTACGGCATTCCACTGACCCAGTGCGGCTACAAGCTGGCGCCCAACGCCGAGCAGCATCTGCGTTCGCGCCTGCGTCTGGGCAACCTGTATTCGCGCGCCGCGCTTGATGAGTCGGTGCGCCTGGCGCAGCTGTGCCAGTTCTCGCTCGACGAACTGCGCTACGAATATCCCCACGAACTGATTCCCGCAGGCCAGACGCCGTCCGGCTACCTGCGCCAGGAAGCCTACATCGGTGCGCACTGGCGTTTCCCGCACGGCATACCAGAGAAGGTGCAGGAACAGCTCGAGCGCGAGCTGGAAATCATCGGCGAGCTGGAATATGAATCGTATTTCCTCACCGTCTTCGACATCGTGCGGTTTGCCCGTTCGCGCCACATCCTGTGCCAGGGCCGCGGGTCGGCGGCCAATTCGGCAGTCTGTTATTGCCTGGGCGTGACCGAGGTCGATCCCTCGCGCGGCACGCTGCTGTTCGAACGCTTCATGTCAAAGGAGCGCAACGAGCCGCCCGACATCGACATCGACTTCGAACACCAGCGCCGCGAAGAAGTGCTGCAATACGTGTACCAGAAATATGGCCGCATGCGCGCAGCACTGACTGCGGTGGTGATTTCCTATCGCCCCAAAAGCGTCCTGCGCGATGTCGGCAAGGCGCTCGGCGTGGACCTTTCGGTGGTCGACAAGGTGGCCAAGGCATCGCACTCCTGGGGCGGCAAGGCCGACCTGCATGGCCGCCTGCGCGATTGCGGTTTCGACCCCGACTCGCCAATCGTGGAGAAATGGAATGCCCTGGCCGAACAGCTGATGATGTTCCCGCGCCACCTGAGCCAGCATCCCGGCGGCTTCGTGATTTCCCACACCAAGCTGTGCCGCCTGGTGCCCATCGAGAACGCCGCCATGGCCGAGCGCAGCATCGTCCAATGGGACAAGGACGACCTCGATGCAATCGGCCTGCTGAAGATCGACCTGCTGGCGCTGGGCATGCTCAGCTGCATACGCCGCACCCTGGAGCTGGTATCGCAGCAGCGCGGCGAGCGCTTCGAGCTGGGCGACATTCCCCCCGAAGACAAAGCCACCTATGACATGATCTGCCAGGCCGACACCGTTGGCGTGTTCCAGATCGAGTCGCGCGCGCAGATGTCGATGCTGCCGCGCATGCGTCCGCGCACTTTCTACGACCTGGTCATCGAGGTGGCCATCATCCGGCCCGGGCCGATCCAGGGCGGCATGATCCATCCCTACCTGCGCCGGCGCCAGGGCATCGACGAGGTGATCTATCCAAGCGATGAAATCCAGTCGGTCCTTGAGCGCACGATGGGCGTGCCGATCTTCCAGGAACAGGTGATGCAGATCGCCATGGTGGCGGCCGGCTTCACTGCCGGCGAAGCCGACAAGCTGCGCCGCGCAATGGCGGCGTGGAAGCGCAAGGGTGGACTGGAACCGTTCGAAGCCAAGCTTGCGCTGGGCATGCACGAGCGCGGCTACAGCGATGAATTTGCCGGCTCGATCATCGGCCAGATCCGCGGCTTTGCCGAATATGGTTTCCCCGAGTCGCACGCCTCATCGTTCGCGCTGCTGGCCTATGCATCGAGCTGGCTCAAGTGCCACCACCCGGCCGCCTTTCTAGCCGCCCTGCTCAACTCGCAGCCGATGGGATTTTATTCGCGCTCGGCGCTGGTGCAGGATGCGCGCCGCCACGGGTGCAGGTGCTGCCTGTGGATGTCTGTATCAGCACCTGGGACGCGGCGCTTGAGCCTGCCAATGCAGGCGCCAATGCCGGCAGCCAGCCGGCCGTGCGTCTTGGCCTGAACAATGTCGATGGCATGGAACAGGACGCTGCCTGGCGCATCGAGGAAGCCCGCGCCATTGCGCCATTTGCCGACACCACCGACCTGGCCGCGCGCGCCAGCCTGGACGCCGGCCAGCTCAATCATCTGGCCAGTGCAAATGCCCTGGTGTCACTGGCCGGCCACCGGCGCCAGGCCATGTGGCAGGCTGCGGCCAGCGTGCCGGACAAGGGCTTGCTGAAAAGCGCGGCCGTGCTCGAAGCGCCCCTGCAACTGGACGCACCGAGTGCCGCGGAAAACGTGGTGGCCGACTACCGCCATCTTGGCCTGACCCTCGGCCGCCACCCGCTGTCGTTCTTGCGCGAGCGCTTGCTGAAGATGCGATTTTTGCCATCGGATGTGCTCTACAACTTCGCCGACGGCCAGTTCGCGCGCGGCTGCGGCATCGTCACCATGCGCCAGCGTCCGCACACCGCCAAGGGCGTGATCTTCATCACCATCGAAGACGAAGGCGGTTCGGTAAACGTGATCTGCTGGTCCAGCCTGGTGGAACAGCAGCGCCGTGAAGTGATGGGCGCGCAGCTGCTGGGCGTCTACGGCATCTGGCAATCAGCCAACAACGTGCGCCATCTGGTAGCCAAGCGGCTGGTGGACCTGAGCCATTTGCTGGGGGAACTCGATACGCGGTCGCGGGATTTTCATTAGCGTTGTGCGGGGCGCATTCGGCCATTGGAGTTTTGAAGTGCCGATGACTGTTCGGCACTTGCGGTTTTGCAGATCCAAAGCGGCCGCTCCGTAAAGACAGCAGGTGCTGCCTTGCAGAACAGGCCGGTGGAGTCACTTCATGGCAGCCGCTGTGGTTACTGCATCTCGTCCTTGCAGACATGGGCCTGAACCCAGTCGATGATCCGCGCTGCTGCATCGGCCCTGCACGCCGGTTTGCCCTGCCCCAGAAACCCGTGTCCCTCGCCCGGATACAGCACCAGCTCCGTCGGCGTTTCACCGGCGCGCATCATGCCGACAAACAGTTCTTCCGACTGGCTACGCGGGCAGCGCTCATCGTCCTTGCCATGCATGAACAGCGTTGGCGTGGTGGACTGCTCCACATACTGCACCGGTGAATTGCTGCGCGCCTTGTCGCGGTCGAAGGCCGGTGCCGTGCCGAGATAGAACGGGTCGGCATAGTAGCCGCCGTCGGAAGTGCCGTAGTGGGCTTCGATGTTGCCCACCGGGGCCATGACCACGGCAGCCTTGAAGGTGCTAGTGTGGCCGATGGTCCAGGCGCTCAAAAAACCACCATAGGATTTGCCGGAGACCGCCAAACGGTCGTCGCAGATGCCTTCCTGCTGCAACGATTCGATGGCTGCCAGATGCTGCGGCAGATCGAGCTTGCCCCACTGTCCGGTCAGGCGCTCGGCAAACTCGCTGCCGTAGCTGGAAGAACCAACCGCATTCAAGGCCAGCACACTCCAGCCCTGGCAGCACAAGGCTTGCCAGAACACGTTGCTGTCGAAGTCCAGCAATGCATACGCCGCTGGTCCGCCATGCATGTCATTGAGCAGCGGGCCGGCAGCGTCGGCGTCGGCTGCGCGCAGCAGCCAGCCTTCGATGGATTCGATGCCGCCGCTGCCGTCAGGGACATCGAAGCTGCGCATTTCCGCCTTCAGCTCGGTGCGCTCGCGCCACCATGGATTCATGTCGGTCAGCTGGCGCTCGCCGGCCTCGCGCACACTGGCCAGCCACACCTCGCTGGGCAGCACCGGGCTGTCGACGCTGTAGACCAGTTTGTCGTCATGGACGGCAAAGGCGCCGAACTGGCGATCGCCTGCCGCCAGGACTTCAATGCTGCGGTTTTGCAGGCTGGCGATGACCAACTGATGGCGGCCACGCAGGGCCTGGTTGAAGATCAGGTGCTGGCCGTCTGCCGACCAATGGGGAGCCGTCGCTGCAGCCACTTCGATGCCCGGCTTGAATTCGCTGACCTGATTGCTGGCCAGTTCATACAGCCACAGCGTGATCGGTCCGGCCCCTTCCACCGCAGCGCCAGTAAAGGCAATCCATTTGCCATCGGGCGACCAGACCGGAGTGGCAACGGTGGCCTGGTGCTGCGCCAATGGACGGTGCTGCTGGCCCATGGCATCGCAAATCCAGAGTTCGGTGCAGTGGGCAAAGCGCCCGGCGCGCGTGCGCGAATAGGCAATCTGCCGGCTGTCGGGCGAGACATCGAAACCAAGCACGTCACAGGCGCCGTTGCTCAGTTCGACATGCTCGCCGGTGCCCACATCGAGGCGGAACATGCGCATCTCGCGGCCCAGCAGGTAGCCGACGCCGTCGGCCTTGTAGGGCAGCTTCCAGGCTACTTCTACAGCGGAGGTTTTGCGTCCTGTCACATCGGCGGCGCGCTTGCCACGCAAGCCCGGATCCACCGTCATGCCGGTATTGAAGACCATCCATGTGCCATCGGCTGACCAGGCAAAATCGGAGACGCCGCCGGCAACGTTGCCGACTTGCTGCACGTTTGCACTCAACTGGCCGTCGACCTGCGTTATGGTATGCACCTGGACTGATCCACTGCGGATGGAAAGAAAGCCCAGCGTCTTGCCATCGGGCGACCAGCGCGGGCTGGTATCGGCGTTGCCGCCACCCTGATCGATCTGCTGCGGCGCACCGCCATCGAGCGGCATGGTCCAGAGGGCATGGCGGTAGCTGTCTTCGGCCTTGTCCACTGAACGGAAGGTGCAAGCGATGTGCGCACCATCGGGTGAGATGACAATGTTGCTGGCTTTGTGATGCAGATAGAGGTCATCGACCGTGAAAGGGGTACGCATGGCGTTGAAATCCTGTTGGTTGGTGCAGTACCCTGAAATGCAGTGGCAATGCGCAAAAAAAGTGGTTTTGTCAGGCAACGTGGAGCACACAGAGCACAGAACTTTTAGGAAACAAATTGTTTTTGCTTCATCAAGTTTCAACAAATGGATGTTGAATTTACATCATCAAGTGTTGTATGTAATGACAAATCACAAGCGCTGAAGATCTCTTGGGAAATCATGCCAGCCTGCGTTGCGCCCTGTGATCAGAGACCGATTTTTCGGTTTTCGGCGGCGCCAATCGATACCAAAAAGCGGGCATCGTCTTACCTGTCAGTATCAAACTTCATGTCAACTGATAAACTTCCTGTTTTCAGGGGAACCAATGTGCAATTCATAAAAACGGCAGTTGAAACTGTAACCCATTCACCCTCGCTGGTCGAGGCAATGTCGACACTGCTGCAGAGTCCCAATTTGCTGGTGATCGTGCCGATTTTTTTCTGGTTTGTCTTGAATACCAATCTGTTCTACCTGTTCGGCCTGTTTGAAAAACGCACCAAGGGCAGGCTCGACCTGCTTGACAGCTATCTTTCCAAGCAAGAAATTGCCGATGTCGACACGCTGGAAATTTTGCGCGACTATCGCGATGCCCAATATTTCCGCTTTGCGACAGGGGTCAATGCCAAGATGCCGATGCGCCAGGCACTGGTCAAGCTGCACCGGCGTACCGCCGACGTCGTCAGCTGGACCATGATACGGCGCGCGTTGCCCTACATTGAAGTGACCGAACAGGGCATGGCTTATGTCAGGCCGTTTACGCTGCTGGAAAAAACCAGCTACTGGTATAACCAGGTCATCGGCTATTTCTGCCTGCTCGGCGCATTCGGCTTCTTTGGTTTTTATTTCATCCATGGTGGCTTGACGTTCGAGTCCTTCCTGCTTTCCACGCTCAACACCTTCGCCGTCATCCTGTTCGCCTTGTTTGTCTTCATCCAGAATTTCCCCATGCGGGCCGCAATGCTGATCCTGCTGGCCGAAGAAGCCATCGAAGAAACCGACTACAGTTATTGAATCGAGCTGTTTCCACCGGCCTCGATGCGGTCCATGGAACCAATCTGACTGGAACAGCCACACACAGCCAGGCGCCGGCGAGGCACAGGTCTGGCTGAGTGCCCCGGCCTGCCATTCCTGCCCTGCCCTCTTTTGCCCTGCAGCCGGTATTTACAGCTGTACCGCCCAAGCGCTGCAGAAGCTGTTTCAATCAACGGGAAAATCCTGGTACTGTGCCGCGCATCTCCGCTATCCATACATCCTCGCCATCGATCGCGGTGCCGTCAACGGCCACCCATCCGGCCTGGTTTGCGGAACTGAAACAGGCCATTTCGCAGCGCAATGAGCAGCGCACCGAACTGCTGCTGGCGCAGCACCGCAGCAGTTTCACCGCCGACCTCGCCGGCGCCAGAGCCGCAGTGCATGCCTTGCTGGTTCATGCCTGCCGGCTGCAGGATTGTCCTGCCGGCATCAAGCAGAAACTGTTCCGGATTCTCTCGCCAAGTGCCTGGCACATGCTGGAACTGGCGGTGGAGCTCAATGAACATGAAGCCGCTGCGTATGCCTTGCGCCGTGGCGCAAATCCACTGCAACTGCGCAGACCCTGCACCGACGAACACATGCGCAAGCTGCTGGAACAGGCGCGATGCCATGCCTTGCTTTATCCCGGCCAGTCTGCTTGCGTTGCCAGTGCCTCCCTCCTGGACCAGGCTTTGCGCGAATGGCGCTTCAGCGATGCGTCGGCATTGCTCGAACAGAGGATAGTCGGCAGAACCATTGCCAGCGCGTGGCGCGACGCTTTGCGCCATGGCCAGCTCGACATCCAGCGTGCGATCCTGCTTTTGCCGTCGATGGCGACCAGGGAATTTCGTTTGCTGGAAAATGGCCAGGAGCGCTCCACCGATGCGGGCGTGAGGGCAGTGATGAAGACGAAGCCACACTTCCCGCCGAAATATGGCATGCCACTCTCGGTGAATGGCCAGCACGAGCTGCATTGCGCAGACTGGTCGATGCATCGGGTCAGGCAACGCCTGGCCCACCCCCAAGCCAAGGCCGAGCTCGGCGATGTGTACAAGCTCTCCAGCCGTACCCGGCTGCTGGGCGGCAAATATACCGAAGATTTCGTGCCGATGACAAATGGCGCAACTGAAACACATTTGTTCTTCAACCGCGACTTTGGCGAGTTCATTGCCGGCCAATTTACCGCCATGGCGCAGCACAGTCTGGAAACGCGCGTGGTGAGCTTTTGTTCGCGCGGCCATGTCATGAATTTTGCGCTGCGCATCAAGTCGGGCGTCAATTCGAGCGTCAATTCGGGCGCCAAGTCGGACAGTCAAGCCGGCAACCGCGCCAGCCAGCGGTTTGTCGTGAAGCTGGACGATCCAAATGACACTAACACCCAGATCCGCTGTGCCGGGCCTGATCTGCAAACCTTTGCGTACCAGGATCTATCGGCCTTCCTGGACCGGGAAAGCATGCTGTCGTACTATCCCGAACCCACCGGTGTGTCGGTGGCGTTTGTGCAGGAGCCGAATTCGGTGCCGCTCGAACGTGCGCTCGCCAACCGTTTGTTGAGCAGCTGCATACCTGACGAGCACATCGATGGCACGGTGTTCTGGTACCTGATGGAGTGCGGCTTCGCCGGCGACATACGACGCTTCAAGGATACGTTTGCCAGGCGCCCGGAAGCCGAGCAAATGGCAACCCTGACTTTCGACCAGGGTCGGGACACTGCGCTGATCAACGCGATCGACCTGGGCCGTGACGATGCAATTGCCGCTTTCGGCGAGTTGATGGCTCTGCTGCCGCCGCAAAGATATGCACAATTGCTGCCGCCCGACATGCTGCATGAAGCGTTCGAGACCAGGCATTTGCCAATGATCGGCGCGAGCGCGAAATTACTGCAGCTGATACCTGCGCACGATTGGCAGTTGTGCCATGAACGCATTCTGGGCCGTGACACCGGGCACGACATGACGCTGCTGGCCAACATCATGCTCAACCTGGAGCCGAAAAAAATCACCTTGTATGGCGAGCTCCTGGCGCTGGTGCCAGCGGATGCACGCATCGAATTGCTGTATTCAGCCGACAGCAAGGGAAATTCCGCGCTCTACCATGGGGCCAGGCTGGGCCTGGCCATACAAGTGCAGACCTGCCTGCGCTTGCTCGATACCGATTTGCTGGCTGCGCCGCAACGCGCACAGCTCAGGCAGCAACTGGCCGCAAATCTGCTGAAGCTGCCGATGGATTGCCTCAATGACCGTTCACGAGGGTATGCGGACATGGCCGCTGGCATGTGTGCCCTGTTGCCGTTATTCTCAGCAGAAGAGAAAGTGCAGTTGCTGGCCCTGGCGGCCGGATCGGCGCTGCGCACCTGCATTTCGCGCAATACGCCAGAGGCCATCGCGTCGGCATCGAGCTTCCTGAAGCTGGTGCAGCAATTGCTGCCTGAGCTGCGGGCGCAAGAGTGCTCGGCTTTGCTGCAACAGCTACGCGCCAGCCATGGCGTCAACGCGGGTGGCGCCCGTGTCAGAATGACCTACTACATCCATGTCAGGCAACGCTTCCCGGAATTTCATCAAGCCATGCAACGCACCGAAGCGCTGCTCGATGCCAGGGCCGGCCGGCGTTGATGCGTTGAGGTGCCGCAGCGCAGCGTCACACCGGTCGGTACAGGCTGCCATGCCGGTGCCACACTGGTTCATGAAGACAGCGTTGGCCGCTTGACTTTCAATGGCACCGCATGCTGCGGCAGCAGATGCTGATTGATCATCTGGACGAATTTTTTTCCATCCTCGCCAAGTTTTCCGCCACGGCCACTATCGACCAGCCCATGATAGGTGGCCTGCCCATCCGAGTATGCACGGTAGCGCTGCGCATCGTCGGTCAGCTTGAGGAAAATGCTGGAAAGCTCGCCATTCTTATCGTAGTGAAAATGGGGATAGGCTAGCGAGCGGCCCTGGCCAGCTTGATTGCCTGCCCAGGGGACCAGCCGCAGATCGCGTTCTTCGACCCAGTCCGGGAATTCCCTCGGCTTTCCCCAATAGGAGACGGCCGACTGCGAAAAGCCCCGGCCCTGGTAAGGCGAGCGTGCGAACTGTCCTTTTTCATGCAGGTAAAAAAACAGTTCCAGCGAAGGTGCCTTGGCAAATGCCTCCCTGGCGCGCAGCACTGGTTTGGACTTCAAAGCAAGCAGCTCGGTTTGCCTGCGGTGCAGTCCATTGATCTGCTCTTGGTAGTGCTGCTGATTTTGTTGTTCTGCCGCCGACAACGGTGTGTTTGCCAGCGCGGCCAGTTTGTCGTACAAGGCCTTGCCATGCTCGGCTTTTTGCAAGGCGGTATGCAGATAACTTGCGGCCCATTCCAGGTCCTGTTCGATGTTCAGCGGACTTAGCTGGGGAAAGGTTTTCACCAGATGAAGTGCCTCGTCACACTGCATGGAAAACCAGCGAATTTGTTCCGGCAGGCTGTTTTCCATTTGCAGGATGTTGGCGCGAAGCGTCTTTGCCGCATCATGATTCTGGCTCGCAGCCGGCGCGCTTTTGCCGGCAGTGCTTTTCGAACCACTGGACGCTTTCCTCGACTTGGCCGATTTTTTCGGCGCAGCCGCGGTTACTGTCGAGGCCTGCTGGCTCGCCGCAGCCAATTGCTCGGCTTCGATGAGCAGATCGAGTTCCATCTCGCGCTTTCTTGCGCTCAGTTTTTTCTCGGCGGGCGATTCGTAGCAGGTATTGAAGTGCGCGATGGCCTGCTGTTTGATGTCCTTGTCGAGCTTCATCTGCTTGCTGGCCTGCAGTACCAGGAAGATCGATTCCCTGGAGTCGTCAAGCACCTGCTCGAGCTTTTCCAGGCCGTCGAAATAAAATGCCTGCATCAAATCATCCTTGTCCTGGCAGGTTTGCCAGACCACGTCACGAATGCAGGAAAGCTGGCTGCTGAAGTCTTCAAAACGGTTTTTCAAATGTTGGATGAGCGCCACGTGCAAGGGACTCTTGTCGTGGATGTGCTCCGCCATTTTGCTGATACGCGTATTTGGACAGCATTCATGGAACACTTTTGACGCCCGGCGCAGATCATTGACAAAGCGTGCATGCAGGCGCTGGGTGTCATGCATGCCTGGCTGGCCATCATGCAAGCCCAGCATGGCCAGTTCGAGTTGATTGGCACAGAACTCCATCATGGCGGAAGCATCGGCGAGCAACTGGTCGGAGAAATGCGTCGAGACGGAATCGAACCGTTCCAGTGTGTTATCCGTATTCAGGTTCTTGAACGTCATACGGCATTCATTGAACATGGCCAGGCCTTCGCTGAAGGTACTTCGCAAGGCCTGGCCCGAGATCATTCCACTCTGGTTCAAGGCAAGCAATTCCAATACCTTTTCGCGCGCGCCGCCAGCGTCGTCAAGGTGAGTGGCTAGCGAAGTAAGCTCTGCCTCTCGTACATTGTTCAGGAATTCATCGATGATCTCGCCTTCCTGCACCGCCTGAACCTGGAAGTCGATCATGCGAAAACTCGATCTGGCTTGGGCCACATCGAGCAGCAGTTCGGCGCTGGTCACGACCAGATCGCGACCGAAGCGTATTGGCCGTCGCCCACCATGAAAGGCGATGAGCTGGAATTCCTGACTGAATAAATCTTTTCTGCAGCGCTTGCGGTGACCATCGATGAAGGAAAAGACCTTGCCCAGGTTTTGCTGCGCCATATCCAGCTTCTGGAATTCGTCTGCCAAAACGTCGCGCAGCGCCTGGGTCCGGCCAGCCAGCGCTTCTTCGCCATCAGGATCATCGCGCAAGTCTTGCAATTGCTTTTGCACGTCGAGGTAAGCGGGGATCGATTCGATCATTCGTATGGTCTCCAGCACACCCGAAGCAAAGTTCAGGATGACTTCGCCGGCCCATTGCTGTTCCTGCTCATGGCGTTGCGTAATGTCCGCCATCGACGCCAGCAGTGCTGCCTTCGCCGCTGCATCGGCTGGAAGGCTGGTGACCTGTCGTGCACAAGCTGCCTGCAGCGTCTGGCTCGACGCGCCCAGCTCGGCCATGCTTGCCTGGTACGCTGCGTAGGCGTCATCGATCAGTGTTTGCATGGAAAGCGCATGTTCCCTATGCATGGTCAACCCTTGTTCCACCGGCAGTTGGCCAAGTTGGCACTGCAGCGTGGCAATGACCTCCCCGGTGAGCGTTTGCCAGCTTTGCGTCAATCGGGCGCTCAACACATTGCGCTGTATCGTCATTTTTTGCAGTGCCAGGGCAGGTGTTTCTGCCACAACCAGTTGCTGCAACTGGCGCGACACACTGGATTCCCGGCTCCGTGCTGCGGCATGGCCACCGGAGGCGTGCTGCCGCTGTTGCACATCCGGAAGCTGCGGCGACGAAGTGGCCTGGGTGTCGGTTGCGGACGGATTTGCAGGGGTTCTGGGAAAATTCAATGAAGTCTTGGGGAACATGTCGCACCAGGAAAGCGGATCGGTGTCCTGAGTGGTCATTTCGGCAAGAAGAGTTCCTTGCTATTTTTTGACTGCAGCATCAAGCCATCGAGCTGTTGCTTTCATGAAAACTTCGGTAGCCCCCGCATCGGCAGCGACAGGCAAAGGTACAGGCAAAAAACCCGTAAACAGTGTTCGCAATTGTTAAACATGAATACCAAAACGCCTGCCGCAATCTTCTTATCAACGAAATATTGCGATGCATCAGAGTCCGGCGTTTCAATCTCGCCACACTTGTTTGTCAATCCCGTTTATCAACCATCGGTTTGCCTTCGAGGCTTTCTGCCCGGATTGGCGCCGATCCACGCAAAAAGGAGATTCTGCATGCCGACACTGACAATCGAATCGAGCAAGAATGACCCGGTGGAGTTGTATTACGAAACCCATGGTAGTGGCAAACCGGTGGTACTGGTGCACGGCTGGCCACTCAGCGGGCGTTCATGGGAAGCACAGGTACCGGCGCTGGTCGAGGCTGGCTACCGCGTCATTACCTATGACCGGCGTGGTTTTGGCTGGTCTTCACAACCGTGGAGCGGTTATGACTATGACCAATTGGCCGCTGACCTGCATGCACTGATCGAACATCTCGACTTGACTGGCGTGACACTGGTGGGCTTTTCCATGGGGGGCGGCGAAGTTGCACGTTATCTGGGCGCGTATGGCAGCGACCGGATTGCCAAGGCAGTATTTGCCGCCGCCGTGACGCCTTACTTCTACAAGTCAGCCGACAATCCTGGCGGCGGCCTGGACGACGCCACCATCAAGCAGTTCGAAGATGGCGTCAAGGGTGACCGCCTGGCCTTCCTCGACGACTTCAGCACCCAATTCTTTTCTGCCAATGGCACGCTGCAGGTCAGCGACGCACAGCGCCAATATGCAACCGACATCGCCGCCTTTGCCTCGCCAAAGGGAACGCTCGATTGCATTGCCGCCTTCGCGCGCACTGATTTTCGCCCGGACCTGGCAAAGATCACGGTACCGACGCTGGTCATCCATGGCGACGCCGATGGCATCGTGCCGTTTGAAGTCAGCGGCAAGCGCACGCATGAAAGCATCGCAGGGGCCGAGCTGAACTTGATCAAGGGTGGGCCGCACGGCTTGAACCTGTCGCATGCAAAGGAATTCAACCAAAGTTTGATCGAATTCCTCGGAAGCTGACCCACGTACACGGAAAGTCCTTCGCGCTGCCCGGTATTGACCGCGCAGCGCTCCTTCTATGGCAGTTGTGCCGATGATCTGCCACGCTGTCATTGGCGTGGGTTGCAAACGTGCCGCTCGTGTTGCACACGTGCCGATCATGTTGCAAACGAGCGGCTCATGTTGAAAACGTGCCATTCATGTTGCAAGCGTGCCGCTCAGGCTCAGCGGCCCAGACCGAGACAGATCTCGCGCACGGCCTCGATCTGCATCATCACCAAGTGGTTTTCCCGATCGTCGAATCCTTCCAGCAGCGTGGCCAGTGCCGGCGACTCCAGGCTGGCAAGGAATTGATCGGCGAACGAACGCAGCTGCAAGGGCCCGGGTTTTGCAAGACTGTTCGCTGCCAGCACCAGCTGTACCACTTGCTCATGCAAACCGATGGTGCTTCTCAGGCAGGCACCGAGCTGTGCAGGACTGGTTTCAGTCAACGCGAGCAGGTACGACTGCAGCAATTCCATGCTCGCGTTGACGGCAGCGACGCCGAGATCGATCAGGGCTTGGCAATGCGCCAAGGCGATGCGCGAGAGTGGCCAGCTCCATTTTTGCGGCAAGCCTCCTTGATGCTGCTGGAAGCGTGTGCCACGATAATAGTCTTCTGTTTCATCGGCTTGCATGACGTGCTGGTGCAAAAACCCGCTTCGCGCAAGGATATGGTAAAACAGCATTTCCTTTTGCCTGTCCATCTGCAAAAAATCATCTTCCTTTCTTGCAGCAGCAGTTCCACCCAACCTGTTCCAGAATGCCGGCAACTGCTGCAATTCATTGACCAGTGCCGTGGCCGCCAGATTGCTTATGCCATTGTTCAGGCAAAGTTTTTTCACATATTGATGTGCAAGAGCTCTGGATTTCAACTGCGTTGCCAGTTCGTTTGCAGTCAAGGCAGCCAATTCATCGAGAAACCCGAATGCGCTTTTCTGCAAGTCACGCATGTCGATTTTGCGCTCTGGATCCGGTTCCCTGGATGCCCTGTAGATCAGCAAGTCAACGACGTTGGCACGATTTTCTCCGTGTTCGAATGCATGTATCAGCGGGGTTTTCTGCTGGGCATCCTTGACATCCATGTCAGCGCCGGCATCAAGCAGTAGATTGACCGCTGGCAGACTGCCGGCGCGTATCGCAACACTCAATGCGGTGATGCCATCGCTCTTGCAAGCCCGGTAGCGGGCACCCCACTCCAGCAATGTCCGCATTATCTCCAACCTGCAATACTTTGCTGCGACCGACAAAGGAAAATCGCAGACTTCATTGCTGTATCCGATACTCCAGCAGTCCGCCCTAAGGCGCGAGAATACCCGGTCTGAACGATACATGATGGCCAGGTTCAGGGGGTATCGGTCCTTGAAGTCGAGTGTATGCAGATAGGGCTGCGTGCGTTTGGACAGCATTTCGAGGATGGAGAAATGCACCGCCTTGTTGCGCACCGCTATAGCCAATGCAGTCGTTCCATCGGGCTGCACAAAATGGATGGTTGCGTTGCCGTGTTCGACCAGCATGTCGATCAAACGCGCGTCGCTGGCCAGCACTGCAGCGCAGAGAGCCGGCTTGAAATTGTGATGAGGGTCTTCGACCCTGGCGCCCCTGCTGAGCAAAAGTGCAACGACATCGTGCCGGCGCTTGGCCACGGCAAGGTACAAGGCAGTATGCTGGTCGAAATTGGCCTGGTCAATCGCGGCACCCTGTTCGAGCAGGCAATGCACCAGTTTCATGTTGCCGTGCTCACCGGCGTACATCAACGGCGTTTTTCCACCAGCGTCTGCCGCATTCACATCGGCTTTTGCCGCGAGCAAAGCGGCGACGATGTCTTCGTCGCCGTCGGCAGTGGCAATGTGCAGGGCTGAGCATTGTTGATTCATGAGCGGACCGAGATAAGCGCCACGTTCGATCAACAGCATTGCCATCTCGCGATGCCCCGACAGGATTGCACTGATCAACAGCGGTGCCAGCGTCATCTTCCAGGTCGGGTCGCCGTCGATTTCCCTGTTGATCAATGCATCTGCCTGCTCGAGATTATTGTTGCGTACCGCCCGTTGGAGTGTCGGCACGGGGACCTTGGCCAGCGCGGCCTTGTCGAGGGTCCTTGACCGGGCAAGAGAAAATTCGCGCCGTTTCATCAATACCTTGGGCAAAGCAACGGGTGAAGCCGGTGCAGCTGGCGCAGGCGATTGCCTCTGCAAAGCGCTGTCCGATGGCCGGCGCAACTTGCCGGGGCCGGGGCCGCGGCCGCTGTGCAGCGCTGGCTTGCTTGAGGACTCGGCCAGCAACTGCTGCACACGCAGCTCAAGCATGTCCAGCTCTTCGCAACCGCTTTCATGGGCCGACCCATTTTCAGGGAAATCAGGATCTGGTTTGGACTGGCAACGCGATAACAGCTGCGGTTTTTCTGCGTGTTTTTGGACCTTCTCTGCAATGCCGGCGTTCAAAGGCACTGTGCCAACACGCCAGCTTGCGGCCGCACGCTCGAGTGACGATGCATCTTTTTTGATATCCATGATGAGATTCCCAAAAATGCTGGCGAAATGAAGGTAACTACTGATGAAATGCAGTTGATCACTTGATGCGTCGGAATTACCTTATTTGGGTAACAGCCAACCAGCGTTGGTTCCCACATCCGTTGGTCGCCGGCTATTTTGCCAACCGCGCGTCATGGGCAACGCTGCATGAGGCGGCGCGGTTTTCCACCAGCAGCTGTACCCCGCGCAAGTCTTGTTGATCATGCTGTCTCTGCCAGGCAAACCTTGTTGCATGCCAGGCCAGCGAGGCGGCCAGTCTCAGGACCTGGTGCTGCCCGGATTGAGGAACAAGCGGTATCCCACTGCAGTCTCGGTAACCAGGTAACGCGGCTGTGCCGGGTCGTCTTCGAGCTTGTGGCGCAAATGTCCCATGTAGATGCGCAGGTAGTGGCCGTTTTCGGTTTGCGTCGGGCCCCAGACCGCGCGCAGCAATTGGGGATTGGTGACCACGCGTCCGGCCTGGCCAACCAGCACGGCTAGCAGGCGGTATTCGGTCGGGGTCAGGCGTACCGCCTGGCCTGCCTTGGTTACCAGGCGGTCGCGCAGGTTGACGACCACATCGCCAAAACTGGCGGCGCCATTTTCATCGGCCACGCTCTGGCGCTGGCGGCGCAATGTGGCGCGCACCCGCGCCAGCAACTCACCGGTGCCGAATGGCTTGGTGAGATAGTCGTCGGCGCCGGCGTCGAGCGCGCGGATCTTGTCGCTCTCGCTTTCGCGCGCCGACAGCACCACCACCGGAATGGTGGACCAGCGGCGCAGGTCGGTGATGAATTCCACGCCGTCGCCGTCGGGCAAACCAAGATCGAGGATGATCAAGTCCGGGTTGCGGGTACCGGCATCGATCAGGCCGCGCTGCAGCGTGCCGGCTTCCAGCGTTTGCCAGCCTTCCTGTTCCAGCGCGGCGCGCACGAATCGGCGGATCTGTGGCTCGTCTTCCACCAGCAGGGCGATAGGAGGAGTGTCATGCATGGTCAGCTTTCGGGCAACAGGTCTGGTTCCGGATGCGGCTCGGCTTCCGGCTCCGGCATGGGCGGCGGCGTTCCCAGCGGCAGGGCAATGACGAAGGCCGCGCCCCCTTGCGTCTGGCGCTGGGCAGTGATGGTGCCGCCATGCGCGGTGACGATGGCGCGGCAAATTGCCAGCCCCAGTCCCACGCCGGAGGTAGCCGATTCATGTTCGCCGCGGGTGAATTTCTCGAACAGCGCTTCTTCGCGCCCGGCCGGCAGGCCAGGTCCATCGTCGGCAACGGTGAGCCACAGCCAGCTGCCGTGGACCTGGGCCGAGACCGTGATTGCCGATCCTGCCGGCGTGTACTTGGCAGCGTTTTCGAGCAGGTTGCACAGCACGCGCTCGATCAGGATGGCGTCGTAGCGCACCAACGGCAAGTCGTGCGGCAACTGCGTCGATGCATGATGGTTCCTGAGCGCGGCGGCCGTGTCCCGCAATGCGCTGCCCACCACCTCTTCCACCGATTGCCACTGCAGGTTGAACCTGACCTGGCCGCTTTCAATGCGCGCCATGTCGAGCAGATTGACCACCAGCTTGCTCATGCGCAGCGCTTCGGCTTCCAGCGCCTGGGCCAGCTCGACCTGCGACGGCGCCAGCGCCGGCTGCGAACGCACCAGCGACTCCGACAGGCCAACCAGTGTCGTCAAGGGTGTACGCAAGTCATGCGACAGTGTTGCCAGCAGCGAGTTGCGCAGACGTTCCGACTCCATGCTCACCAGCGCATTCTGCGCCACCTCGATGTAGTGCACCCGCTCCAGCGCAATGGCGGCCAGGGCGCCAAAGGTGTCGAGCTGCTGGCGCTGTTCAGGGATCAGGATCCAGCGCCGCTGTTCCGGTTCGATGGCCAGCACGCCGCGCGTGCGCATGGGGGCTACCAGCGGCAGGTAGAAGACCGGGCTCGATGGCAAGGTGTCGGTGCCAAGGCCGGCATTGCGCGCGCGGTCGAATGCCCATTGGGCCACACCCAGGTCGACTGCCAGCGGTGCCGGGCCGGCGTCAGCCTGCGCCGGCAGCGCGTCATCCGTCGCCAGGCTCAAGCGCCCGTCCTGGTCGGGTGTGAGCAGCGTTGCACGCGCCCGAAATGCGCTTTGGATCACGGTGCGGGTGGACTCGAAGATCTGCCCGGTCGACAAGGCCCCGGAGAGTTCGCGGGCAAATTCATACAGCGCCCGCGCGCGCCGTTCACGATGCGCCGCTACATGGGCTTGAAACCGCAGGTCCGACATCAGGTGGCCAATGATCAGGCCCACCAGCAGCATGACGATGAACGTGATCAGGTACTGGAAATCGGTGACGGCAAAATCAAAGCGCGGCGGCACGAAGAAAAAATCGAAGCAGGCAACCGAGCAGCAGGTTGCCAGCACCGAGGGGCCACGTCCATGGCGCATGGCCACCAGCACCACCACCAGCAAGAACAGCATGGCGATGTTGGCCAGGTCCAGCCAGGCCGTCAGCGGCGAGACGGCCAGTGCCGCACCGATGCTGGCTGCGGCAGCAGTGCCATAGGCGCGGTAGAGGCGAGCGGTTTTGCTGCGTGCCGGGGAATCGGATTGAGCAGCGGATTGAGCATCGGATTGAGCAGCAGATCGACCCGCGGATTGGCCGGCCACTTCGCCAGCATTCAGGGTGCCCGGGCGCGGCGCGGCGGCCATGGAAGCCATGCCGATTTCCACCAGGTCCTGCTCCGGCGCCAGGGCGGCAATGCGCCTGGCGTTGCTCGGACGCCAGGGCCAGGCCGAACGGGCGCGGCCGAGAACGATTTTCGAGAGGTTGTGGCTGCGCGCATAGTCGACGGTGGCCTGCGCCACATCCGGTCCGGACAGCACTGCCGTGACAGCACCAAGCCCGGCTGCCAGCTTTAATGTCCCCAGGATGCGCTCGCGCTCGGCAACCGGCAGGCGCTGCAAGGCAGGTGTCTCGACATACACGGCATGCCACTGCGTGCCCAGTTGCCCGGCCAGCCTGGCGGCACTGCGCACCACATGCTCGGCCCCTGCGCGTGCACCGACACAGGCCAGCAGCGAGGCGCCGGTCTTCCAGATGCCATCTATCGATTTTTCCACCCGGTAGGCGCGCACATCGTCTTCGATGCGGTCGGCAGTCCGGCGCAGGGCCAGCTCACGCAAGGCAATCAGATTGCCCTTGCGGAAAAAATTTTCTGCTGCGCGCTGCGCCTGCTGCGCCTGATAGACCTTGCCGCTGTTGAGACGTTCGAGCAATTCATCGGCTGGAATGTCGACCAGCACCACTTCATCGGCGGCGTCGAATACCGTGTCCGGCACGGTTTCACCGACGCGCACGCCGGTGATGCCGCCAACCACATCGTTGAGGCTGTCGAGATGCTGGACATTGACGGTGGTGAAGACGTCGATGCCGGCGGCGAGCAATTCCTCCACATCCTGCCAGCGTTTCGGATGGCGCGACCCGGGTGCATTCGAATGCGCCAGTTCATCCATCAGGATCAGCGGCGGCGCAGCGGCCAGTGCCGCGTCGAGATCGAATTCGCGCAGCAGCGTGCCGCGGTGCTCGGTCTGTTTTGCCGGCAGCAGCGGCAAGCCGGCAGCCATGGCCATGGTGTCATTGCGGCCGTGGGTTTCAACCACGCCGACCAGGAGCGCAAGGCCCTCGGCCTGCAGCTTATGGGCCGCCGCCAGCATTGCATAGGTCTTGCCGACACCGGCCGAGGCGCCAAAATAGATCCGCAACTTGCCG
>JBPBPY010000018.1:0-33049 GCA_050954505.1 Janthinobacterium lividum | reverse complement strand
GATTATCCTGTAGCAGTCCTGCCGTTATTGCCCGGCGCAGGTGGATTTTGGCTGGCACATGACCGATCAACGTGTGCATGAAACCAAACCACCATGGCAGCAACCGCTCAACCGTCGCAACCGATCGCGCATTTGTCTGCTCCCCTGCCAGCCAGCTTCCATTGCGAGCAAGTCGACCCTGGTGTGGCCGTACTCTCGCGGCTGATCGGCCTGGGCCGTTTTGCCGAACTTGATGGCGAGGCCGGCACCCTGGCCCTTTCTCCGCTGACGCATCACGAAACCGCCGCACTGGACTGGCATGGCAGCGGTGCGCTTGCCGGCAGCAGCGGCCTGGTCGAAGTCCAGGACATGACGCGTTTCGTCACGCTGCTGACCGGCATCGACCTGGCCAGCTGCACCGGCGCGCACAGCACCCAGCGTTCATGGTTTTCCTCCGCAGCGGCAGCGCGCCTGTCGGCAAGCCCGCTGGGACAGGTACATGAAATTCTTGACGCGCTGCCGCCGGGAAGCACCGGCGCGCATGCATTGCGCCTGACGGTAGGCGATGGCGACCATGCGGTCTCGATGTGCGCCCGCGCCGATGCCCAGACCTGGATCAACCTGCTCAGCCAGGGTGACTGGCAGCGCCGGCGCCAGCCAATGGCCGGCTTTCGCCAGCTTGGGATGAAGCGCAGCATCCGGCTGGCCAGCCATACCCTGCCGGCCAGCGCCCTGCATGCACTGCGCCAGGGCGACATCGTTCTCCCCGATACATCCCTGTTTGCCAGCGACGGCAGCGGCACCATCGTGCTCGGCCGCCTGCGCCTGGACGTACGTTTTATGCAGCCCGCTGCGCTGGAGGTTCTGGCGATGAGCGAACACATTACCGAAGAAAAGGACGATGGCATGGCCGATCCATTCAATGACGAAAGTGAAGTGCTGTACCACGCCGACGCCAATTCGGGCGAAGACATGACCGACTGGGACAGCGACGAGACCAGCCTGCATGCAGGCGCCGACGATGACGCTGACGATGCTGCGGACGAAGACCAGGACCACGACGACGGCCATGATGCCTATGGTGACGATCTTGATGACGGCGCCGAACAGGATGCCGGCGACGGTGAAGAGTCGGGCCGGCCCGAGGGTGCGCCGGTGGCACGCACGGCGGTGAAAAAAGCCGCGGCGCTGCCGCCACAGGAAGCGCAAGCCGGCATGCCGCACGACCCCTTGCTCGACCAGCTGCCGCTGACCATGCATTTCGAACTTGGCCAGCTGGCCATGCCGCTGGGCGAGTTGCGCGGGCTGGGCGCCGGCACCATTCTGCCGCTGCAGAACGGCTCGCCGCGCAGCATTGCGATTTGCGTCTCGGGCCAGCGCCTGGGTACCGGCGAGGCGGTGGAAGTCGACGGCCAGCTGGCCATCCGGATCACGCAATGGAGCCCGTCGAAATGAACAATCAATACGATGTTGTCTCTTTTTCGATCATGCTGGCGGTCATGTCGCTGGTGCCGCTGCTGGTCGTGACAACGACGTCGTTCCTGAAGATCTCCATGGTTTTGCTGGTGCTGCGCAATGCAATCGGCGTCCAGCAGGTGCCTCCGACGCTGGCCATCTACGGCATCTCGCTGGCACTGACCGTCTTCATCATGGCGCCAACCGTCAAGGATATCGGCGCACGGGCGATGTCCTTCGAAGTTGCCGGTTCGCCCGCTTCCAAGCTGCCGCTGATGGGCAGGGCACAGGAAGCGTTCGAGCCGATGCGCACCTTCATGATGAAGTTCAGCAATCCCGACCAGCGTGAACTGTTTCTCGCCTCGGCCAAAAAACTCTGGCCGCCGGAACAGGCCAAGGATGCCAGTACGTCGGACATCCTGATCCTGATCCCGGCATTCGTGGTCTCGGAACTGCAGGCCGGCTACGAGATCGGCTTTCTGATCTACATCCCCTTCGTGGTCATCGATCTGCTGGTGTCGAACCTGCTCATGGCACTGGGCATGCAGCAGGTCAGTCCGACCACGATCACGATTCCGCTCAAGCTGCTGCTGTTTACCCTCGTCAGTGGCTGGGCCAAGCTGCTCAACGCGCTGGCGGTTTCCTATGTCTGACCCCATCCGCGTGACCTCGTATCTCAACCTCGAATGAATCCGGAGCCGTAGCCATGGGCGATACCATCACTTATTTCCAGCAGGGCCTGTGGCTCACCATCATGCTCTCGGCGCCGCCGCTGATCATTGCCACCGGCTGCGGCTTGATCGTCTCGCTGATCCAGGCCATCACGCAGATCCAGGACCAGACGCTGCCGTACGTGGTCAAGCTGGTGGCCGTGGCCGTCACGCTGGCTGGCATGGGACGCTGGATCGGCGTGCAGCTGATCCAGCTCACCGAGCTGTCGTTCACCATGATTCCGAATGTCGCGCGCTGAATGTCCCTGGCTGGTGCCGGGCCAGGCAACCGTGGCTGGCGGCGTCCATGATCAATAACGCAGTCCTGCTCGACATCCAGTCGGCCATGTTGGCGCTGGCCATCATCACCCCGCGGGTGCTGGTGTGCCTGGTCATCCTGCCCGGCTTTGGCATGCAGGTCCTTACAGGCATGGCCAAGAACACCGCTGCCATGGCGATCGCCATTCCGGCCATCGTGCCGACTTTTTATTTTGTCCAGGCCACGCCGCCGGACTTCCTCATGTGCGGCATGCTGATCTTCAAGGAAGCCTTGCTGGGCATGATGCTGGGCATCATGATGTCGATCCCGATCTGGGTGGTGCAGTCGGTGGGCTCGATCTTCGACAGCCAGCGCTCGCCGATCCAGATCCAGGCCAACAATGCCGGCGTCGACAAGGATGCCAGCGCCGTCGGCGCCATGCTGATCCAGGCTGTGGTGCTGATCATGATCCAGGCCGGCCTGTTCCTGGCACTGGCGCGCATCCTCATCGAAAGCTATGGCACCTGGCCAGCCTACATGCTCACGCCGCCGTTCGAGCTGGGCCATCTGGATGTGCTCGTCAAGCGTTTCGGCGACCTGTTCTTCTACATCATGGTCTACGGTGCGCCGGTGATCATGCCGCTGATCCTGATTGAATTCGGCTTTGCCATCATCGGCGTATTCGCCTCCAATCTGCAGGTCTCGTTTGCCTCGGCGCCCATCAAGAGCATCACCGGCATGCTGATCCTGCTGCTGTACTGGCCCACGCTGGCACATTACGTCACGGGCGACTTTACCCGCCTGCTTGACCTGGTGCCGGCATTGCTCAACGCTGGTGCGCGTTAGCGCCGCTGGCCACCATGTCAACCCGCTTTTGCGTTTGCACCAGCCATTGAGGAGTAATCGCCTTGAGCGACGACAAGAACGAAGAACCTACCGATAAAAAGATCGAGGATGCGCGCGACAAGGGCCAGATCGCGGTCAGCCGCGATCTGGCCAAGCTGGCCACGCTGGTGGTGGTGGCGTACATGGCTTTCGGTACCGAACCATTGTGGCGGCAAGCCATCAACTCGCTGTTCGCACTGAGTTTTTCCCGTATCGGCAAGCCGTTCTCCGAAGCGGTCGACACGGTCACCACATCAGCGGGCTTGCTGCTGCTGCTGGTATTTTGCATCTGCTTCGTGGTCTGCATCCTGGTGGCCGTGGCGGCCAACTGGGGCCAGTTCGGCGTGCTGGTGTCGTTCGAATCGCTGACGCCGAATATCGACAAGCTCAATCCGGTGAACGGCGCCAAGCAGCTGTTTTCGAAAAAGAAGCTGGTCGAGCTGCTCAACACGCTGTTCAAGGTGGCCATGATCGGCTACATCGTCTACATCCTGGTGCGCAACCAGCTGCCCACCATCATCACGCTGGCCGGCGGCACCCCGGAAGACATCGTCCATGCGTTCAACATCGTGCTCAAGAATATCTTCAATGTCATCGTGGTGCTGTGCTTCCTGCTTGGCGCCCTCGACCTGATCATCCAGAAGCATTTCCACAAGAAGCAGCTGATGATGGACATGGAAGAAATCAAGCGCGAACACAAGGAGTCCGAAGGCGATCCGATGGTCAAGGGCCAGCGCAAGCAGCTGGCGCACCAGTGGGCCAATGAAGCGCCGGCCTCGCGCACCGAAGAAGCCAATGCGGTGGTGGTCAACCCGACCCACTTTGCCGTGGCGATGTTCTACGACCCGGCGCAGAACATGGTGCCGGTGGTGCTGGCCAAGGGCAAGGATGAAACCGCCGCGGCGATGATTGCCCGCGCGCGCCAGTTCGGCATCCCGGTGATTCGCCATGTGTGGCTGGCGCGCACGCTGTATGCCACGGCAAAAGCCGATGAAGTCATCCCGAAGTCGAGTTATGAATCGGTGGCGCTGGTGTATGCGGTGATCCAGGAACTCATCGCCCAGAACGATATCGGCCGCGAGGTCGAACTCGAAAGCCACGGACTGCCGCCGCAGTCGGCGCAACCGTGACCACTGCAGGAGATGCCGCTTGTTGAAACGCCCTGACATTGCGCTGCCGGTTGATCCGGCCAGCCTGCCCACTGCATCGTACTCGGCGCCGGTGGCGCCAGCACGCGTGCCGGTGCCGGCGAAGACCGCCTCGGCGCCGTCGAAGTCGCCGCTGGCCGATCCCTTGATCGACCCGGCCGAAGACGAGACGTCTGCTGCACCGGCCGATCATGATGTCACCAGCACCCGCACGGCTGTGCTGCAGTCCAGGATAGGCCGCGCCGGCACCGCTGGCGCCATGCCCGCTGAAGAAGGCCTGCGCGGTGATGGCGGCCTGATGCCGGAGCGGCGCAAGCGCAGCCGGCATTCCAGGCATGGCGCAGACGAGGAGGGTGATGCCGGGCTCGGTGCATTGTTTGCCTTCGACGACGACGAACGCGAAAGCAATGTCATCAACGGCGTTGGCGACCGCAGCGCCCATCTGGCCTTGAAGCACGGCGCAACACAGCTGGCTGCGCGCATCGACTACCCAGCCAGGCCGGTGCTCGACAAAAGCCTGCCGGCTTCGCGCGCGGCCTGCGAGCGGCGCTGCGGCAGCGATGGCTTTTGCGACCCATCGAACCCGCTCGGCTGTGGTGGCCTGCACTGCATCGACATGCAATAGAAACGGCGTGGCGCCGCCATTCGTGACCAAAATGACAAGCAAATATTTACACTGAGAAATGGAACGTTGGTCTGCCTGGGACCACTCATCTATACAGATGGACAGGACGTAAAGTTTGGGTCCCGCCATCAACCGCATTTTCTTGCCAAAACATTTCGCCTAAAAACAGTCGACAGGAGCTCACGTGAACCCTACAGCACCCACACCAAATCTGACGGGACCATCGTCGAGTGGCAGCACCAATCTGCAGATCGATTCCTTGGAAGGCAGCGGCGGCGGCGGCGGCGATCCGGCAGCATTTCGCGCGGCCTTCGAGCGTCAGCAAAGCAGCCACGCCGGCGCACCAGGCGTGCCTGGCATCGATTCGGACTCCCTCTCCAGCAAGATCGCCAGCAAGATGACCGGCGTGGCCAGCGAAGTGCAGAAAGACCAGAAGTCGGTCTCCAAGATGCTGGAGAAAGCCACCAGCAGCGGCGACTCGATGCAGCTCATGCGCGCCATGATGGCCTTGAACGACTATCAGCTGCGCGTGCAGACGATTTCCAAGGTTGTTGCCAAAGCCAGCACGTCCATCGATTCACTGACCAAGCTCCAGTAAAATCATGCTTCATTCCCTCGTTATTGTTCAGCCACCACCACGGGCCCCGGCACCGCCACGCATGAGCACCGCCAGCGCGGGTGCCATTCCCGGCGCGGCATCGCCAGCCGGCTTTTCCTGGCTGCGCCAGGGTCTGCTGCTTGGCCTGCTGATCCTGCTGCTGGTCCTGGGCGGTTGCACCAAGATGGCCAACCTGCAGGTCGGCCTGACCGATAACGACGCCAATGAAATGGTGCTCGTGCTCACGCGTATCGGCATTGCAGTGGAAAAGCAGAAAAACAAGGAAGGCGTCACCCTGGTGGTCAAGGAGGAAGAGATTTCCCGCGCCACGGAAGCGATGAATGCGGCCGGCCTGCCGCGCCGTAATCTTTCCAACCTGGGCGAAGTGTTCAAGAAGCAGGGCATGATTTCCTCGCCGATGGAAGAGCGCATCCGCTACATCCATGGCCTGTCGGAAGAGCTCGAGTCGACCCTGCGCCAGTTCGACAATGTGATCTCGGCACGCGTGCACGTGGTGCTGCCCGAACGCATTGCACCGGGCGAACCGATCCAGCCGTCGTCGGCTGCGGTGTTCGTCAAGTACCGTGCACCGATGGATGAAGATGTGGTCACGCCACGCATCCGGCGCCTGGTTGCATCCAGCATTCCCGGCCTGGCCAACGATGAAGGCCGCAGCAAGGTTTCGGTCGTGATGATGCTGGGCGAGGAAGCGCCGGCTGCCATCCAGTGGTCTTCGGTGGGACCGTTCATGGTCGCCATGCATTCTGCTGGTCCCCTGATGTGGACGCTGCTCGCACTGGGTGCCCTGTCCCTGGTCGGTCCAGCCATGGGCTTGTTCCTGCTGGCCAAGCGCAATCCGCGCTTTGCCGCCCTGCTGGAGCAGCGTGCCAAGGTCAAGAAAGCTCGGAAGGCGAAGAAGGCCAGGCTGTTGATTGAGCAGGCCAAGGCTGCCGCAGGCGCCGAGGCGGCCTGATGGAAACCACTGCGATCCAGACCGCGCCACTGTCGCCGCAATTTCTCCAGTGGTGGTTCGAGCCGTGGGAATATGCGCAGCCGTGGCCCGGTGACATGGCACTGCCGCAAGGCCTGGTTGGACGGCGCGATGGATATGCGATGTGGTGCCGGCAGGCCGGCGTGCAGGCCGATTTCCCGAATCGGATCGAAGGGCTGTGGCAAGCTGCGGCCATAGGCGAGGCAGCCTTGCTGGAACAGGTTGCCACGCTGTTTGCCGGCCTGCTGGCTGCGCGCGAAAACGATCTCAAGGCATTGCAGGGACTCGACGCGGCACAGCGGCGCTGGTGCATGAGCGTGGCAGCCCTGCAGCCGCTGCTGTCGCTGGCCAGCGGCACGCTGGCAGACGGCACCAGAGCCAGCCTGCTGCAACGCGGGCTGCTTGAAATCAGGGCCTGGCTCGACTCGGGCTTTGCCGGCATGTGGTCGCGCCTGCGCCATGTGTTGCCGATCGAGACGGCCAGCGAACTGGACTTGCAGCCGGCTGCGGCCAGACCCGCCGGCGAACTCAGTGCCGCCGCCATCAAGCGTGCGCAGCGTTGCTGGCAGCTTTGCACCGACCGTGCCCAGGCCACCCTCGAGGAAGAAACCTTCGATGCCGACAACAGCGGCAGCAGCTTCGACAAGGCCATGACGGCGCCGCGCAACCCGGTCTCGGCCGCCATGCGCCAGAGTGCACCCTTTCCGGCAAACAGGAATTCAACAGGAATCCGATGATGAATGATTTTTGCGTGGCCAGCATCGAGATGGACAGCCGCATGCGTGCGCAGCACGGCGTGCTGCCTTCGCACAGCCTGTTTCTGACCACCGAGGCCCGCGCGCTGTGCGCGCGCATCGAGGTCGAAGCACAGGAACAAAAGGCGGCATTGCTGGCAGCGGCCAGCGAGGAAGCAGAACAGACACTGGAGCAGGCCCGCATGGCTGGCGAACAGGCCGTCGAGTCGGCCCAGGTCAGGGTGGTGGAACAGGCCGACGAATTGTTTGCCACGCTCGACGATGCGCTGGCCAAGGTCGGTGACGGCATCCGCCCGCTGGTGGTACGGCTGGCGCAGGAATTGTTCGATCGGCTGGTGCTGGAAACCACGCCCGAGGAACGCATCATGGCGGCCTACCGTCGTTTGCTCGAGGAAGTGCCACTCAAGCTGGTCGACGCCGCCTTGCGTGTGCATCCCGATGACCTGGCCAGCATCGAGGCCATGGTGCCGGCGCCGCGCTGGGCAGTGCAGGCCGATGCCAAGATCGCCCGGGGTGCCTGCCGGGTCGATGCCAACAGCGGTGAATGGTCGGCCGGCTTCGAATTTGCAGCGGCGGCCTTGCGCAGCGCCTTTGCCGATGCCAGTTTGCCTGGCAATGCAGAAGAGCACGGCCAAACCGCTGCCGGAGAACTCGAAGGCATGGTCGTCACGGGAGAGGCGCCGCAAAGCCTGGCCTGAGGCAGCGACAGAGGGGGCTCGACAGGGACCCTGGCACGTCCTCTGTTCGATTGCATACCCGCGCCAGCGTCACTGTTGCGTCGGAGCGCAAGGCTGCAGCCTGGGCTGCTGGACTGCGCTGGGTTGCGCTTGGCCGCAAGCCTGATGCGCCGGGGCGGCAATGTGCAACGGAACCAGGCCGATTGGTTTTTGCGTTTGCGCCGCCTTCCGGGCAGCAATCGCAAACTGTCACGGCCACCAAACTGGCTCGACTGTCGAAAGTCTGGCTGCACAGCCATGCAATCCACCTACTATCGAGTCACGCAAAAAATACCGGCAGGAATCAAGACATCGATACCGGAAGGTGCGGAAATCGGCTGCGCGCCGCATGGCGCTGTGGCAATAAATTTATTTTGAGAAATATCGAACTGTATTGCCCTATGTCACCACTTATGAATATTCATTCATTCGGAGGTCACCATGTCAAGCAACAGTTCAAGCAGCAATCCTGTCCTGCAGTCGATGCGCCACCTGACCAAGAAGTTCGACGAGAATTCCGACAAGATCAATGATTTCAGCCGTCGCCAGACCAATGGCGAACAGCCTGATCCGGAGGAATTCACCAAGCTCATGCAGACCCAGGCCACCACACGCACGGCCATGACGGCGCAATTCAACCTGCTTCAGAAGCCACTCAAGACCGTTCTCAACGAGACCAAATAGCCATGAGTGACGACGTCGAATCGTGGCTGCAGACACTGCCCCTGGAAACGCCTGTCACCATTGATGGCGAATCGGTTTTCCTGCGCGTTGGTCGAAGCGGAGCCGAGCTCGGCGTCATTTTGTTCCCGGCTCCCACCGATGCCCAGTTGATCGATGCAGCGCGCGTCGGTTTCCAAAGTGCCATGCAGTATGAAGCTGGCCTGGGCTTTTCGGATGAACCGGACGCCGCGGTGCTGTCCCAGTGGCTGCCGCATGCCGGCAACTGGACCGACGCGGCGCAGGCACTGGAAGCACTCCTCAATCAAACCGCCTTGTTCCGCGTCGCGCTTGGCCGCGCCGCACCCAAGGCCGCGCCGGAAATCAGTCCCCAGGAAAGGCGCATACGCGCCATGATGACGGGGCAGCGGTAATGGCGCGCACTCAAGTGATCGTGAATGCTATGCGAATGAGCATGTTCCATCTCAAGCCTGTGTTCCTGGGCATGATGTTTGTGGCGATCCTGTTGTGGGGTACGACCCTCCAGGCGGCAGTTCCCACCAACTGGAAGGCCAGCGGCTTTTCCATCGATGCCACCAACATGACGCTGCGCAGCGTGCTCGACGAATTCGGCCGGGTATATGGCGTGCGCGTCGAACTCAGCGCCAACGGCGCCCAGGTCATGCGCAGCCGCCTGAAAGCCGACAATGGCACCGACTTCCTCGACCGCCTGGGCCAGCTGGGCAATTTCCGCTGGTTCGTGTATGGCGAAACCCTGTACATCGTGCCAGCCGGCGACAATATTTCCCTGCGCATCGATGTGGGCGAAGATGCGGTCCAGGATGCCAAGGCGGCACTGGTTGGACTGGGACTCTACGATGAACGCTTTGGCTGGGGTGAGCTGCCCGATACCGGCACCATCATCGTCAGCGGCCCGCGCGCTTATGTGAACCTGGCCCGTGACCTGCTGCTGCCAAACGCCGAGAAGGAAAAGGAAAAGATCGAGCAGAAGAGCAAGCGCATCATGATGTTCCGCCTCAAGTACGCCAGTGCCACCGACCGCACCATCAATTCCCGGGGCCGTCCCGAAACCATCCCGGGCGTCAAGACCATGTTGACCAGCCTGCTGTTCGGACCGACGGCCAACAGCTCGCCGGAAAAGCTGGCCGATACGCCAAGCAAATTCGACCTCAACAGCCGCAAGCCTTCGCGCAGCGGCAAGGTCGACGCCGGTGGCAGCCGCGAGCTCACCAAGTCTGCAGCCGGCTCGTCTTTCGTGCCGTTGTTCTCGCCGCCGAGCACCACCTCGGGCAGCCTGGGCGCCATAGCGCGCCAGAAGGAAGACAGCAGCAGCACCAGCACCGGCACCGACGACACCAGCACCACTGCCAGCAGCGGCAGTGTCCGCGACAGCAAGGAAAAGGGCAGCGATGAAAAACCGCGCATCGAAGCCAATCCGTCCTTGAATGCCATCATGATCTATGACTCCGGCACCAAGCGCGCCATGTATGCAGCACTGATCGCCGAACTCGACGTGCAGCCGCAGCAAGTCGAGATCGAAGCCCTGATCATCGACATCGACCGCAGCCTGATCGCTGAAATGGGCGTCGAGTGGGGTGTGACTGCCGGCGCCGTCAACGGCGTCATCAACAGCACCGCCGCCGATTCGCTGGGTACGGCGCTGCCGGTCTCGGCCGCCACACTTTTGATCAGCAACGCGGCACGCTTCTATGCCCGCTTGAAGGCACTCGAATCGAAGGGCGATGCCCACATCCTGGCCACGCCAACCGTGCTGACCCTCGACAACGTGGCAGCAGTACTGGATCTGAGCCAGACGGCATACGTTTCGCTGATCGGCGAGCGGGTGGCCGACCTGGCTGACATCACCGCCGGTACCATGCTGCGCGTGATTCCCCGCATCATCCATGACGGCGGCGAAACCCGCGTTCACCTGGAAGTCGACATCGAAGACGGTTCGCTGAGCAACCCCTCCACCAGCAGCAGTTCGTCGAATGTCAATGTCACCCGTTCGACCATCAGCACCCAGGCCATCATCGACCTGCAGCAAACGCTGATGATCGGCGGCTACCATGCCGAATCGCTCAATGTGAATCGCCAGAAGGTGCCGCTGCTGGGTGATATTCCGGTGGTCGGCGGACTGTTTCGCTCGGAGAGCCAGACCCGCAGCACCAAGGAACGCCTGTTCCTGATCACCCCACGGATTTCCGGCAACAACCTGGCCAAGGCAACACCGACTTCCCGCGCATCGGAACGGGCCAGGGCCGTGATCGAGCGGCGTGAACTGCAGAACCTGCGCGACCCGGTGCCGGAAACCGAACCATTGCGTCCTGCCAGCACCGGCACGCCGGTGACCTCGAAATACAGCACCAGCCTGGCCGAGGTGCCGCAGCGCACAGCAGCGCCAGCGGCAGTGACCGTCGCCGTGCCGACGCCGGTCACCGAGCTCGAACCGGCGGATCAGGCCAAGCCTGCCAGCGCCGCACTGTCCAAACCTGCCATCGCTTCTCCAATGCCGGCTGCATCCAGCGCAGCGCGTGCCGCGGCGGCTGCCCGCATGGCTTCGGCGCCACGTCCGGTGGCAACGGCACCAGTCAAGGCGGCGCCTCTGGTGACCTCGGTGGCCGACAGCTACATTGCACCGGTGGCGACCACGGTACTGCGGCCTGCTGCGGCAGCCGTTCCTGCACCGGCACCGGCAAGTCCACCGCCACCGGTTGCCGCACTGGTTCCGGTAGCCAGGATTTCACCACTGGCGTCGATGGAGAGCAGCGTGATCCAGCCGCAGTCGACCTATTCAGGCGCCGGCAGTGCCGCCAGTGAACTGGCCGAGATGGAAAGCAGCGTCGGCCTGCAATCGCAACGCGGCAATTCACGCTGAGCCGTCTGGACATGTCCAGGTGCGCAGGTGGTCTTCGCGGACTCCTGCGCTGGCGCTTGCTGCAGCGTGCCGCCATTTGAATGGCCAATGTTTTATCGGGAGAAAATAACGTGAATCCTGTCCGACACGATCGTTCCCTGCCCACGCTCCTGCTGGTGGCCGCCGCACTTGGCTCCTGCTTCATGAGCAGCGCCTTTGCATTGGAAAGCAGTTCCTGGCAGTCCAGCAATGCCGTCAGTGCCAGCGTGCAGTCTTCACCCTTGCTGGCGGCGAACATCCCCCAGGATACCCGCGAGGATGCGGGGCGCCGTGCAGCACAAGTACTGTCGATGACCATGACCATGGATGCCGGCCCGCGGGCTGCTGCAGCGCTTGCCCCTTCAACCATGCCCACCCCTGCCGCGCCGGCCCATGCCGGGACGAGCGCAGTGTCGCTGGCAACGCTGGACGCCCGGATCGGCAGCCGGGCCTCGTCATCTGGTGGGCCAACGTCAACTGCAGCGCAGGCGGCCACATCAAGCAATCGCGCCACAGCGGAAGTGCGCCAGACCGATGCAGATGAACTGACCGCCAGCATCAGGGCAAGGATGCAGACCCTTTCGGCGCCACCGCATACTGCAGAGACCTCCAGAGAGCGTAGCGCGGCGCCAGCTGCCAAACCTGCTGTGCGTGCCAGCGTGGCACGCACGCCAACGCCACCAACCGCGCACACCGAAAGTTCGACCCGTGGTGCCGCATGGGTGATTCAAGCCAGCGACAAAACCCTCAATGGCGCCCTGGCGCGCTGGGCCAGTGCCGCCGGCTGGCAACTGGTCTGGGAGCTGCCGGTCGACTATGCGGTGGAAACACGCACCGTCTTGCCAGGCAGTTTTGAAGACGCCGTCGGCGCCGTGGCAAAAAGCATGGAAGGTGCCGAAGTGCCGATGAAGGCAGTTTTTTATCGTGGCAACAAGGTGCTGCGCGTCATGGCAAAAAGCAGCTGAGTCGGTTTGCCTTGCACCGCGTGGCGCCTTGACGGGCGCACGCGGGTGCGGCGCTGCATGCCAGGCGATGCTACAGGCAAAGGATTCACACGGATTACCTTGATCGCTGGAACTGTTCGGGGCCTCGATCTCACTCATTGAGTAGTTGGCAAGACCGCAAGCGCAGGAAGCGCCGGTCCAGCCGAATCTGCGAACCAATCCCCTGTCCCATCATGCCCATGGATTCATCCCTGTTTCGATTCTCGACCCGTCTTGCCACATCCCGGCCACGCAGCCTGGTGACCTGGGTGGGAATGGCCGCGCTGCCGGCATTGCTGCTGGCGCCGGCCAAGGCCAGGGCATGCTGGGATGAAGCCGGTGCATACTATGGCGTCAATGTGCACCTGTTGTACGCTATTGCCAAGACCGAATCGGGTTTAAACCCAAGGGCCATCAACCGCAACAAGAATGGTTCCTACGATATTGGCCTGATGCAGATCAACAGTGCCTGGTTGCCGATGCTGCGCAAGCATGGGGTGGATGAAAAGCAGCTCTACGATGCCTGCACCAGCATCCAGGTCGGCGCCTGGATCATGGCGCAAAACATGAAGCGGCTTGGCGAAACCTGGAATGCCGTGGGTGCCTACAACGCCAAGAGCCCGGAACTGCGCGTCAAGTACGCGTTGAAAGTCTACAAGAATCTGCCACGTGAACCGCAAGTGCTGCGTGAAGGCAACGAACTGGCACTGCTGACACCCTGATCTGCAGCACGCTTGCTGCCAGCGAGCGCGGGCAGTCATCCATCTTCCATTTTGCCAATCTGCGGTCCGCGCGAGGCGTGCGACTTGGGCGACACGGGCGGCCCGTGCGGCCCGCCCAACACATGTGCAACACAATGAATGGTCTGCGTGAGCAGCGGTAGTTGGCTACTGCGATGGTGTCCAAGTTGCCTGGACTGGACGGCAATGGTGCGGTGTTTGCTGCCGCCAGACTTGCTGCCACTGCCACACCGATGTCCGGCGCGGCGGCAGCGCTGACCCGGTCAAGGGCCGGCTGCTCGCTGCGTGAAGTGTCTCAGGCGTTGCCGGCGCAGACTTCGAGCCGGTAGCCTTGTGTGTAGGCAGTGCGGATCATGACCGATTGCATTGCATGGGACTGCAGTTTCTTGCGCAGCTTGTAGACGTGCTGCTCGATGGTGCGGCCCGCCACTTCGCTGTCTGCACCCCAGATCACCGCGCCGATGGTATTGCGTGAAATGTAGATGCCGGGCGACGAAAACAGCAGCCAGGCCATGCTGAATTCACGCGGGGTCAATTCAATCGGTGCTTTTTCAAAGGTGCACTTGCTGGTTTCCAGATCGAGATTGAAACCGGCCAGTTCCAAAGAGCGGCGTGCCTGCACCGGCATGCAGCGCCGCATCAGTGCATTGACCCTGGCCAGCAGCTCGATCGGTTCGCACGGCCGCACCAGGAAGTCGTCGGCGCCGCTGTTGAGAGCCGTGGCGGCGAGTTCGGCATCGCGCACCGAGGAAGTGATCAACACCGGCGTGCGATCGCCTATGCGCTGATTGAGCCAGGCCAGGATGCCGTCATCATCACGCGGCTCGGAACCGATATCGATGATGATCAGGCTGACGACATTGCGACGGATGTTGCGCAGCAGCGCAGCCTCGGTGTCGAAATGAATACATTCATAGCCACCGCGTGCAAGCACATGCTGCATGGGTTCGAAGACGGCGGTGTTGGGTATGTAGCAGGCGATTTTCATTTGATTTCACTCATAACCGGGTTGTGTACGAAAACATGCATCAGTTGTTTCGACTCTTTGGCTGTGTCACCGAGCCTGAGGGCGCGGCGTAGTCAGCACACTCGATTAAGTTACCTTTCAAATACAGAATTGGTTCCGTATTGCAACAAGTGATAAGTGGCGTCAGTCTGTAAATAGGTCCACCAGTCTATCAAAAAATTGCTTCCTGGAATTAAATTCCCTTGAAATGATTCAATCGATGCCTAATGATATTACAAAACTGGCAACTAGTTACACAAATAACAACTTTATTTTCAGAAATATTTTTTGTTGTTGAAATACTACTTTTGGGTGGATCGAGCAAGGAGTTTTTGCCGAATTCGGGCGCTGCCCTGGAACCATTGGTGCAGCAGTGCGACTCATGCAATCGGCAAAATAGCCAGTGAGGCAAGCGACGAATTGGAAAAAATTCCAGCTTGTCGTTGGCGACCTGATGCCATTGCAGGTGCGATGTGCTCAGTGCGGGAGCGCGACAGGAATCAAGAAAAGCGCAGGTTCGATTTGCGCGTGATGGCCCGTTGAAGCATTACGGGTATCCCGGCCGGCAGCGGCCGGCCGCAGGATGATGCGGCCGCGCTTGGCGTCCCGCATTTCCGCCAATGCCTCACCGGCTGCCACCGCCTGGAGGCGGCGATGGATGATGCCTTGATGTACCAGGCGAATCACCCAGCCGGGACACCATGCTTGTGAAGTGAATTGCTCAGGCGCCGGGCTGCTTCGTGCGGGTGGCGGCAAGGTCGGTGTGGCCCATGGCCTCGATGCGCGGTTCATGAATCGGGCAGCCGTTGAACGATGCGCGAAACTCGCGCGAGGCAGCCATCACGACCCGCCGGGCGCGGTTCAAGGCACCCAGCGGGCGATGGGCCGCAAGCGCATGCCAGGGCGAAAAGGCAATCTCGTCTTCCAGCTTTTCCGAGCCCTGCGCTTGCCAGGCGCGTTGGGCGGGCAGCGTCAGCGTTGCCACGGTCACGAACGGACTCAGTTCCTGGTCCCATTCAACCGAGGCATCTTCGATCGGCATTTTTTCGATATCGGTGCAAAGCTGGACCCGCAGGTTCCACACCGCTGGCGTCTGGCTGGCCGAAGAAAAAAAGTCGTTCATGACATCACGCTGGGCATCGTCATCACTGGCGTCGAGCTTCTGGTCCTTGAGGGACTTGAGCGATTGCGAAGCCGGTTCGAGCGAAAACTTGGCAATGTAAGGACCGTACAGGAAGGGCGCCTGGGTGAAGTAGGTTTCGCCCAGCGGGTGGATATGCGGCTGGCCGCCCATGTTCTTGAGCAGGCCGCTTTCTCCACCCACCGCTTCGATCACTGCTTCGGCGCCACGCATGACGGCAGAAAGAACCTGCTTTGCCTTGGGCGCTTTTTCGGTGGTGCTGGCCAGCAGCTTCGAATCGCGCAAAAAGCCTTTTGGCCCCGGCCGGGTAAACGCCGGCCCATTGACCATCAGGAAATCCTGGGTGTGCTCGGTGCTCGATTCCGGCACCCGCTCACCGGGTACCTGCAACACCTTGACAGCGATTGCCCGCGGTGTGGTGACACTGTCGGGCAACTGCTCGGCTGGCAGCGACGACAGGCGCACCAGGGCGTCGAATTCTTGCGGTGTCGAGAAAAGTCCTTGCCGGTATTCGTCAGCCAGGCCGTCGACAACTTTCAGCCGGCCTTTCAGCAGGCCCTGTCCTTTGGCATGCACGGCACGATGGGCATGGCCTTCCTTTTCCGCCACAGTGTGGGCCTGCTTGACGAACACCTCGCGCAAGCCGTCGATGGATTGTTGTTCATCCTCCTCCAGATATTCGAACGATGCTTGATAAGCGACGGGAATCGGACGTTGGGTTTGCTGCATGCTGGTCTCCTGATTGGGTGTGAATACGGCTGCAACAGGCCATTACGGTCATGCCCAAATACCGGCCTGCAGCAGACTGACAGGGGATCAATGCAGATTGCATGAACAAACAATGGCGTGAGCACTATAGTGGCTTCAAATCACAACGATTTTGATGCAGTAATAATTTACCGAAAGGAGGAAAACGCCTTATTGTTGTTTCGCAAAATTTCTGTATGAAGTCCAGCTTGCATGAAGCTAAGCGGCAGCAGGTTCGGGTGTTGCAAGAAACCGCTGTTGGCAGGTGGCAAATACCAATGCTGCCGTGTGGAACCCAATGCCCTCTGGCTACCACATACGTTCATTGCGCAAACACCAGGTAGTGATTTCATGAAAAAGATTGATTGAGCATGTTCAAAAACGTGATCTTGCGGCCACCACCGAGCGTGTCCCAGCAGACGGGTGCGAACGGCGTGGCCGGCAATGCCAGCCTCGAACATATCGACGACGATTTTCGCGTGCAGGACGCCTGCAGGGATCTTGACTTTGCCTTTTCCCAGTTCCATGGCCTGGGCGACCAGCCTTCGTACCAGGCCTTGCGCGTACTGTATGGCGCCGCACTGGAATTGCGCGACGCATTGATGGCTGCAGAAGCGTTTTCCAGCAGGGCAGGGCGTGTGACCCGCACGGCCCTGACGGAGGCGCGTGACCAGCTCAAGGTCGCCATGCGGCTGGAACCCGATTCGGCATTGACGAAACTGCGCCATCTCGATCTGGCCTGTGCACGGTATGCGGCGCACCCGCCAGGCCTGAACCGATTTCCGCCATTGTTTGCGGCGCTGGAAGCCTATGTCTTTGCACTGCGCGAGCAGCCGCAATTGTCCAACGCCGCGCAGCGGGGCAGTGAAAAGCAAGCCCATCTGGATGCCCGCGCACAGCTCGACGCCCCGTCGCGTACGGCGCGTTTGAACAAGTTTCGCAGCAGCGAAAACAGCTACTGGAACAAGAGCACCACGCCGGTCAAGCTATTGAAAATCGGCACCGACTATCGCAGCACGCCGGAGGATCATGCGGCATTTCGGCAGCTGTTCGAAAGCGGCACGCTGCTGCGCGGCCAGGCAGCCTGCAAGCCGCCACAGGAATGCCAGGCACTCTGGGCGCATTACAGCAAAAGCCTAGCCTCACTGCAGCAGGAACAGCGCCTGCAGCCGACCATGCCGTTGACGGATCTGATCGCCTTGCAGGCTTATGACAGCAGTTTTGCCGAACTCAACCAAGCGCTGCGGGACAATGAACGCGCCGGTATCCTGCGCCTTGCGCCATATATCAAATCACTGATCTCGGCATTGAACCACCTTCCGCAATGCCCTGAAACCGCCGATCTCAGGCGCGGCATGCGCCTCGATGCGCCTGCAATCATTGCCGCCGGCCTGTTTGCCGGCAACCGCTGGAGCACCCGCAGTTTCATGAGCTGCAGCGTGGGCGGCAACTCCAGCTACAACAACACGCCGGAAAAATACAATGTCCAGCTTCGCATCCTGGGCGGGCACGCCAGGCTCACCGGCGCTGCCGCCACTGCCGCCACCACTGCCACTGTCGGTGTGGAAGAAAGCCAGGCCATGTACAAACCCGGTAGCGCGTTCGACGTCGTGGCAGTCGACTATCTGGAAGGCCAGGGATCGAAGGAATACCCGCGGCTCGATGTGACCATGCAATGGGTCGACATGAGCCGGGTCAGGGTGGATGGACGCTTCAGGAATGGCAATGCAGAGGAACTCGACATGCAGGGTGGTGTGATGCCGGACGCGTTCAACATCGATGACGAGATCCTCGGCATGGACTTGCCTGCGCACCAAGACATGAACCTCGCCGATTGATTGTCAGCCGCTGACGTTTGCGCAGTGAGGCCCTGGAAACATTGCCGGGAATCGCATTTCAATGGACGGATGTTTTATTTCACGGCGGGTCTTCAGGCCACTGCTTCAACCTCGCTGGCACGATTTGCAGGTGGTGCAGGGCATGCTTGCACAGCTGGCATGGCGCGCGGTTTGCGGGAACCGTTCAAGCCGGCGCGGGTGAGCCGAAAGTAGACATAGGTTTCGTCTTCGCCATCTTCTGGCCATTGGCGGCGCATGAAGTCCAGGCATTTCGGATTTTCCTTTTCCACGCGCGCCCGGACATTGTCTTCGATGGAAAACATCCATTCCCACATCGGCCGGATCAATGCACCCCAGCGACCGTGGAACTGCGGCAGCAAGGCAAAATGAATTTCATGTTCGTAGAAGACGGCGCCGCCGAACGCCATGCCATCCTTGGCAAAGCCGATCGAGGGGAGATGACTGCATGAGCTGATCCATTGCTCACGCGTGAAATTGAGTTGTTTTCCCAGCGATTTCTGATGCAGCACTTCTGCGTCGTAAAGCACACCAAAGTCGGCTTTGTCAGTCAGGTGCAAGGGCATGAAATCCTCGTTGCTGGTTCGACGTTTTGTAACGGTGCAAATAATTACCGCCAGGCGTTGGATCCAACCTGGCGGCGAGGGACTTGCTTAGGTCATGTCTGCTGGGTCGGCAGGCTGCTCTTCTTCAGCACCTGGTTTGACTTTCGACAGCAGGTCTGCACCATTGTTCGCCAGGGAAGCCAAGCCGCCGAGTGCGCTGACGCCGCCGAAAATGAGAGGAAGTGGCATGTGAAACTCCTTGAATAGTTAAAGATAAAAGCACCGGTTAAGTGTCTGGAAAAATGAATCATCACTCTGCCAGACGGGTTATTGTTGCTGCCCTGGCCACTGCCATGTTCTGAACAGTTTGCCGTGACGCTCCAATGCTTATATGTAGGAATTGACACAACATAGTTCGATATTTTTTTATTTATTTCACGCGCCGCCCTGCTTTTCGCACCATGCCACGATGTGTTGCGCGTTCGGGCAAGCTGCATTTGCATCCGCTTGCAGCAGCTTGCATCAATAGTGCCTTTTGGAACTATTTGCGCCGCGCCGCCACCCATGGCTGCACCAGCACGACTCATCGAAAGCCAACTGGACCACATGCATGGATCACGCAAGCCTCGCTCATGTCAGCTCCCTGTCACCGTTCCCGGGTGCGTTGCCGGCGCGGCTGTCGAGCCAGTCGATTGCACTGCTGGAAAAAGATCTGGCCTGCGATTATCTGCTCGATGAAATTGTGCCAGGCAATCCCCTGGTGATCAGTTTCAATTACTTTACCCAGCTGGAATACGATTTCTTTGGCCGCCTGCGCAAGCTTGAAGAAACACTGGGCACCCAATTCAATCGCATCATGCTGCGTGATCGCCACCACGCCTGGTATCAACGCGGGGTGTTCGGACTGGGCGACTCGGTCGATGCCGTGGCAGCGGCACTGCGCCCCATCATCGCTACCATGCGGCCGTCGAAAATCATCACCATAGGGCAGTCCATGGGCGCCTATGCGGCAGTGTTGTTCGGCATGCTGCTTGACGCCGACAAGGTCATTGCCTACGGCCCGCTGTCATATATCCGGCACGACTGGATTGCCCGCGATAACGACATTCGCTGGCTGAGCCTGTTCAAGCTGCTTGCCGATGACCGGCCGGAAAAATGTTACGACGACCTGCTTGCTCTGGCCGCAACCCGCGCCAGCCTGCCGGTCATGGAAATCCTGACCGGCACGAATCCGGATGGCACCGGTGGCATTGCCAACATGGACCTGCTGCATGCGCGCCGTTTTGCCACCCTGCCACAGGTGCGCTCACTGGAGTATCCCGAATCGCGTCATGAGATCGTCATCTGGCTCAAGGAACACAAGCTCATCGATACCCTGCTGTACGACATGATCGCGCCGCTCTGCACACCCGGCGATGGCGTTTCCTCGTGCCAGGTCCGATCCGAAAACCAACTTTGCCAAGGGAGCATCCGGCATGTTTCATGATCCATCGTCATTTGCCGTCGTCCAGGCTTTTCAACAAAACTGGCAAGCGATTCGCCAGGAATATCTGGGCTTGCAGGCACCATTCCTCGATCTGCACAGGAACTTTGGCTATGACGAATATTTTGCCCGCATCAAATCAGAAAATGGCTGGCTGGCTTCCTGGCAGCTGACGTCGACGGAAAAAAACCTCAGCTGGGATACCTATCTGCTGAGTTTGAAAGGGCAGTTTCCCGACGACGCAACGGAAAAATATCCGACCGTGCAAGCATTGATCAGGAAGTATCCGCAGGTTGGTACCTGCCTGTTTTCACGCATGAGTCCGTTGTACATCATCCCGCCGCATGACCATGCGGATCTGGGTGGCGACATCCTGACCTGCCATTTGGGAATCGATCTGCTTGCTGGTCACAGCTACCTGAATGTGGAGGGCGTCTTCGAAGAAGAACGCGAAGGCAGGGCACTGGTTTTTGATGGCTCGACAACCCATAGCGCGATCAATATGAGCGCCCGCGAGCGCGTGGTGCTGTACATGGAATTCGATCAATCAAGATGAGCCGGGATCGCTGCTGCAGCGGCGGTTGAAGTCAATTTCGATGGCGATGGCAATACCAGTACCGATGCCAATGGCAATGGCAATGGCAATGGCAACGGCAGCGGCAACGGCAACGGCAACGGCAACTGCTGCTGCGGCCGGCATGCAGCGATGCCGGCCCCAATGATTCAGGCGTAGCACTCGACCCGGTTGCGGCCGTTTGCCTTGGCGTTGTACAGCGCCGCATCGGCACAGCCGATCAGCGAGGCTGGCGTATCGGTCTTGCGTGATGAAGTCGTGGCCAAGCCGATGCTGATGGTGATCGGGCGATCCGGCCAGGGGTATTTTTCCACCGCCTGCTGAAGGCGCCGCGCCACATGCCTGGCTTCCACCGAAGTGCTGTTGGGCAGGATCATGGCAAATTCTTCGCCGCCATAGCGGGCCACATGTTCGAATGAGCGCAGTGAACATTGCATCACCAGTGCAATCGTCTTCAGGACTTCGTCGCCTTTGACGTGGCCATAGGTGTCATTGTATTTCTTGAAGTTGTCGACATCGATCATCAGCATCGACACCGGGTGAGGGCGGCGCGCAGCATATTCGAGTTCGTCCGTAATGGCCGCATCGAAAGCACGGCGGTTCTTGATGCCGGTCAGTCCATCGGTGTCGCTGAGCAATTCCAGGGAACCGACTTCATGACGCAGCGACGAAGCTTCCTGCAGTGCCTGTTGCAATTGTTTGTCACGCTGTTCGAGCTGGTTGCGCATTTGCGCATGGGCATACCGTTCCTGATCAAGGCGGCGCATGCTTTCCATGATCTGGCTGGCCTGCTGTGCACACAAGCCGATCATCTGCAGCTGGTTTGCGCCTTGCGTACCAGCGTGCGTCGCGGTGGTGCAGAGCAGGCCGCAGGGGGCGCCGTCGACACCGTGGACCGGTGCAGCAGCAATGAAAAATTCGGCCGCAGCCTCCTGGCCTGCCGGCGCGCAGTTCTGCAGGGCCGATGCGTTCAACCACGCCTGGTGACCATTGCCTGAAAAACCGACCGGTGCGGCCGGAAACAGCAGTGGCACATCATCCTGGCCGGCCAGCTCGAAGACAACCACTTCGCCAGCTGCATCGCGCACGTAGGCCAGCACGGCACTGCCTCCGGGCACGATGGCAATTGCCCGGCTCGCAGTACCGCATACTCCTGCCATGGACAGCACGGTGTCGTAGGCATGGCGCTCCAGCAAATCCTTGCCGTTCATCAGCGGATGCTGCGCTGGCGCAGTCTGTGCAACGCGCCCAAGCAATTCGATGACTCTGGAAATGTCGGATTTATTCATCGCGATGCCCACCCGAAGTAAGGGAATGTGAAATAGTGAACATAGGTGGTTGTTATGTAGAAACAGTTCCTCGGGCCAACCCACAAATTCTCAATATTTTTCAGTGGCTTACGCGGTTTTGCCGATTTGACGCCAACAGGTTCTCGGTGATACATCTGCCTTGCATAATTCCTGATAATGGACGGGAACTGCTGCGGCGCGCCGGCCACATATGGTTTATGCAGCGCTACCGGAGAACACCTCATGCATGAATTCACGGTTTCACCCGAACATTCGCGCCGGTTTCAACCGCGGCCGGCGCGCCTGCGCGGCCGTGCCCTGGGCAGCATGTGCCTGTACATCGCCCTGTGCACCAGTCTGTATGTCTTGCTGGCGCTTTACTTCTGCATTGCTGGCGACATCTGACGCCCGTTCATTGGACCACAAGGGCCAATGTCCTCGGTCTGGTTCCCCGCTCGGGAGATGGTCGGCCCTCAGAATGTGGGCAAGACTGTCTGATGGGCCGGTGTTGTTGCGGCGGTATCCGAATCCGGTGCAACTAAAATTCCAAAAATGTTGTTGGGTGCCCCTAGGGTGCTGGATTCAAATCGCCCAGTACTTCAAGACCAGGACACGACGGTCCGACGGACAAATCCGCGAAACGCTGCGTCCGACATGAGGTGGATCACCGGCAATGTGCAGCACACGTCCCCGTTTAGGCATCACTGCCGCAGTAATTTCACTGCGGTCGTCGTTGAATACCAGGGTTTCTCCGCCCCAGTCAGGATCCCAGGACTTGCTGCAGTAGACCAACGCAGTGTGGTGGCGCTCACGGTCACCGGCCTTTGGATGATTGATGTCGCGATGCAGCCTGCCTTCAGTACCAAAAGCATTGGCACTCAAAACACATTCGTATAAACGCACAGGATGGGCATGACGATGCTTGATGAGTTCCCAGCATCGAACGATGGGTTGAAGCGGGGCGTCCAGTTCATTCAACTTTGCTTCGGCATCGTCGTTGAAAATATCATCGCTGCCAACCAGAGGGTAGAGCCAGTGCATGTCGAGAGCATGGGCATCGAACTGGCCGCTGCGATTGATGAAATGCAGAGGAATCCATGCAACAGCCTGGACCAGTGCGTCTTCCAGCACCGGATCCATGAGCCCATCGATGACGGTGACGTTTGTACCAGTAAGCATGATGGTGTCTTTTGGCAGATGGGGTAAATTGCGGCGGCCATATCGGCGGCCGCCGCACGGAGAAAGTCAGCCGCCGCCGCCGTCACCACCTCCGGAACTCAAAGGGAGGCCATCGCGGTGCGGCAACCGTGCATGACGCACGATCGTCCATCGCCTACCCGTATTCTTTTCGCCAGGGCCAGTGTTTGCCACTTTGCCAGCCGGCTCCAAATCCACGATTGATTGCTGTTGCATCTTCATGAGTTGCCTCGCTTTTCTCGGTTAAGGGAACGGATGCGGGAATTTTGATCCAGGATGGATACGAGGAACCATTCCCAAGGGTTCTCGTTGAAAGCCAAAATAAATCGGCAGAAGGCCAGGGATGAGGGCCTTGACAACATGCAGCGCCGTGCGCCCTTGATCGATATGATGCAGGCTTGGTGTGATATCCACCGCAAGCGGATGAATGCCTTGCGAGGCAAAACGCGCTGCCAGCTTTTGCCCGGTGTCCACCGCAATGCGCTCTGGCAGAGCGGCCAGAGTCTCGCACTGCAAGGGGAAAAGAAGGGCATCCGCACGACGGAAATATTCAGCCAGACCATACAATTCGAAATGGTGTTCCGGTGTTCGAACCTGTTCTGGCAACGTGATGCTTGGCGCATGTCCGTGCAGCCAGGAATACACCCTTGCCTCCAATTCTTCCAAAGCGCTGTGGATGGCGAACGCCAGTTCGGTACTGGCCGCCATGCCGATTGTGGTGAAATGCATTACTTCATGCTGGGCCGATACCAGCGCCACATGGGCCCACTGCGAGCACAGCTGCTGAATGGTCACCTTGCAGCCGGTTGCTTGCAGTACGCCCACCCGTTGGCATAATTCGTCTGAAAGCAGCGGCAAAGGGACCCCCAGTCCAGGTGACTGCTCCAGCCAATGCCGTAAAAAGGCATCCCGCTCGATGAGTTCCAGCATGGCCCGCAGTGTGGCATCGGCCGGCGTGACGCTGGCGGCGCATCCGGACGAAGTCACCTGGGTGAAAGGCCGGGAGAGTGTAAAACCGGCCCTGGTCAATCCCGAGGAAGAAAAGACCAGCTCGGCAAGGATCTGCACAGCTTGTCCGTTGACAACATCAACGCCTTCGGTCCAGGCATAGGGATGTGCCGGATCGAAAGCCTGATAAGGAAACCCGACGCCGTATTGCTCCTTGCTGTACTCGAGAAAGTGGTTGGGATGTATTGCATTGGCAAACTCCTCAATGCGGCCGATAACGATGGCACGCGGTTGGCGAAAGCCCTCTCGCTCGATTGCCTCAGCCAGGGCCTTGCGCATTGCCATCCACGGATCCCGGTCTCGACCCCAGGTATAAGGCCGGTCGGAATTGACAGACTTTATCTGAGCACGTGCCATGAAAAACGGTAGTTGATAAGTCGAGGCCGCCCCATTGAGCCAGGCAAAATCAATCTCCGGCACCGTTTTTGCCATTACCAGTTGTCCGGGCTCCGGTTTGCTGCCGAAGATTGCCGAGGCCAGTACCAGCTGGCGGTCCAATCGGCACATGCGTGCTGCCGTATGTTCGTAAAAACCGCCAATTGTGGCAAAACCGAGCCCGAGTTCGTCGGCGCTCAGCCCGCCGTTCTGAAGTGCAGCGCCGGCCTCCATGAACAAGTATTGCAAGGACCTGTTGCGATAGCGAAGCGCACCAACGACCGGATCAGCCGCAAGAAAAATCGCGCCGGTTGCCGATGCCAGCTCCCACGGCCGGGAGAAGGTGCGCGGAATCAGGCCGTGTTCTTCACTTACACGAACCAGGTTCACTGCGTTTGCATCCGGGTAGTCGACCCGATACACACCGGGGGCGTGGCCGCCAACCTTGACGGCAAGCGCAACATATACTTCCAGCAAATGCATGGCGCCTGCCGAAGCCAGTGTCCGGTGGGGAAACTCGCCTGGTACCCGCGGATGTGTTGTGTGGACCACGCCGGCCAGCGACCACAGTAACTGATGCAGTGCAGACACCGACGGTGGGTTTTCTCCAAAGGTATAGGTGGAAACCCGCCGCTCGAACAGTTTCCCCAGCGGTGTCCTGGCCATGCCTGCACGATGTCCGTGATGCCCGGCTGGACTTGCCTCACCGGCGACTTCGGCGCCACGCAGGAAGCGGCGGCTGATCTGAGCAGTGATGCTGCGATGCGCCACCAATCCTGTGGGACTGGCCTGAAATGCATTGGAAAGTACCGTTGCACATGCCAGGCTGGCATCGATCAAGGCTTGCTCGTCCAGCAGGCATTGCATCAGGTCGGACAAGTCGTCGCGCAGTACCGGGTTGTCGACGTTCGCCAGGATTTCCGCGAACGTATGCGAACCATCACAACGCTGAAAAATTTCCCGTAACAAGGAAGCCGGCGCCTGAATGACGATATGTTCCAGGTCGCCGCGAACGGTCAGTTGCCCCTTGCCGTTGTCCATTTGCTCGATGCAACAGGCTGCCCTGAGCATGGGGCACAGACGGTTGCGGTCGGCGATGGCATCCAGCACTGCCTCAGGGATGCTGGCATTCAAGGTGGTGCGATTCCGGCGCCTGGGCAGCTTTCCCTGAGCCGCCATCATGTTTGAATTTGTCAATCGTTTCATGATTCCACAACCTTTTCCAATGCCTGCGTCGATCCGGGCGGTAGCAAGGATTGCGTGACACCCACGCTGGCCGCAACAGGCGGCGTGGTCCTTGGCGCGATGGGTGTACCGAACAAGCTCGACAGCATGGCACGGTATCCAGCCGGTGGAAAAATCGGATTCGAGTTCATTTCCAGCCACCAGATCCGGCCTTGATCATCAAGCACGCCGTCAAGGGAATAGAGCACCGGCGCATTCATCTCCTGCATCAGTTCCTGAAAAAGTGCTTTGCCGGCATGCGTTATCTGGGAACGCAGTGCTGGCGCAAGGGATGGCAAGGCGTCGGGATTCTTGCGGAAATTTTCCGTCGCGAACCGGCGCCCGTAACGGTAATCCAGCCATGCGTTCGCCGCCACAGGCAGGATGCTGTCCAGCGTAAGCGATTGAAACGCCAGCGCCTGTTCAACATAAGCGCGTTCTTGAAATTCGTTGGCAGCCATTCCCATGCGTTGCAGCCGCTCGTTCAAAAGCGACGAGATGGTCCTGGAACCATCGCCTTCCACGAAAGGATAGGCATCCATTTCCATGAAGACAGCGTGTTCACCCCAGAACCAGGTTTTGACATTGGTTCCTTGAACAAACTGCTCGACGAATGCGGTCCCGGTGCCGCCGGCCTTGACCGATGTAATCAGCCTTTCTGCCGATGGCCGCTCGCCACGGCGAAACGGGCCGGCGAGTTCTTTGCCGAATGACCCGGAAGGCTGCTTGACGATGAAATCAGTGGTTGCTTCTTCGACGCGATGCCACATCGCCGGCGTTTTCAAACCCATCGCATGCATTCTTTTCTTGAAGGCCAATTTATCGCTGGAGAGCGGCCAGCTGATTGGACGATACGGCAGCCACCCGTTAAAACTGATCACTGAATCAGTGACGAGAGTCGTGTGGGCACGTTGCCCATTGATCTCGGCCAGGAACTGCGGGTACAGGGTGAAATAACGATGACGCGCTTTGATTTCCAGTTCGAAGGTCTGCACATTCAAATTGGCTTGACCGTTGTGTTCATCGGCCCAGTACTTCACCTGGCGAACGTGGTTGAAGACAGCATTGATATAGGACATAGGAGGACATGGGATCGTTATCGGTGGTGGACTGCAACTGCCATTGCCTGGCAATGCCAAGTACCTGGCAATGGTGAATACCTGGCAATGGTGAGTAACTGGGAACTCTTTTTCCGCCATCTCCATCGCCTTGCCTGCAGATCGCATGGCACCTTGTCGATTCTTCATGGCGGCAGAATCACTGTTGTCTCTAACAATATATCCGCGCTATTTCCGATTTGTTTAGTCCTTTTTTGGAAAAACCATTCACGGCGCCACGCTGAATTTTTTTTGCCTTGTTCCTGAAAAAACCCTAAACAAATCAAAAAATTCGGGGATAGATTGATTGGTAGCCAATGCATTGGTGAGGTTTCCAAAAAACATGATTACGACGCCTATCGATTCCAGCTAAAGGATCAACAAATGGAATCAACAACTGGAATCAAACACTTCAGGGATAAAAACGATGGTTGCAATTGTCAGCGGCAATAGCCTGGGCCTGGACCTGACTTCTTTTTCCACACTCGGTCAACGCGGTGCGTTTGGCACAGCGACATCGGGTGCGAACGGGGAAAAAGCGTTCGTCAATATTGCCAATGGCAATCTTGTGCTGCAGGATGCCGACCATTTCCTTGCCAGCCAGGGTGCGGACTTTGATGTGCTGCGAACATACAACAGCCAAGGCCTGATGACCGACGATGATGGCGACAATTGGTCCAGCGGCATCTACGCCGGGCAGGTGCGCTTCAGTGGAACCCTTGGAACGGCAGGCAGCACAGTTGTGCGTACAGCCCGCGACGGCTCCCAGTCGACATACGCCTTCGATGCCAGCCGCAATCTTTACGTCAGCACGCTTGGTGCAGGAGCTTATGACAGCATTCAATATCAGAGCGCAGCACAAAAGCTGGTATGGATCGACGGCGATACCGGCAGTCAGGAAGAATACCAATCCACTGGCAATGGCAACTTGCTTGCAACAGCGGATGCAAGTGGGAATCGAATCACCTATACCTACGATGCATCCGGGAAGCTGACCAAAACCGTCAACCAATCTGGTGAAAGTGTTTTATACACCTACGCATCAGGTGACCTTTCCCGCATCCAGACGCTTGCGGCAAACGGTTCAACTTCCACACGAGTCCGATATTCCTACGATGCTTTGCACCGTCTCACCGGTGTCAGCGTTGATCTGAGCCCGGATGACGATTCGGTCGCCGACGGGAAAGTCTATCAAACGGCCTATACGCATGATGGCTCCAGTACGCGCATTGCCAGCATCACGCAGTCCGATGGAAGCAGCTTGGCGTTTACGTATGTACAGGTTGGCGGCGCCTTTCGTATTGCGACCGTCAAAGACGGGTTGAACAGGGTTACAAGGTATGACTACGACCTGGCGAATCGCCGTACGACCGTGACCGATCCGATGGGTCTTGCCACGATATATACCTATGACAGCAATGGCCAACTGCTGCAGTTGACTCCCCCGGCCATCAATGGCGTAAGCGCAAGCATCTTTTACACCTACAGTTCGACAGGTGATTTACTGCAAGTAATCGATGGCGAAAACAATGCCGTTACCATGCAATATGACGCAAACGGCAATCAGATTCTGCAACGTGATGGCGCGGGAAATACGGTTACCCGTCGCTATGACAGCCAGAATCAGCTGGTAACCGAGACCACCTGCCTGGTGCCGGACCCGGACGGTTCCGGCACTGCATTGCCAAGCGTGCCGGTCACCACACGCCATGTCTACGACGCAAGTGGAAAAAATCAGCTTCGTTTTTTGATCAGCGCAGAGGGACGGGTCACCCAATTCAGCTATGACGCCTACGGAAATCGTACCGCCAGCGTGCAGTACACCGGCGCTGCTTACGATCTGTCCAACCTTGCGAACAGCCAGGTTCCCTCCGAATCGACAATGTCGGCCTGGGCCAGCGCACGTGATCAGTCTGCCACGATCCGCACGTCAATGGCTTACGATGCGCGCGGTCAGCTTCAAACGCAGACTGCTTGGGCCAACGTCGACAGTAGCGGCAATGGTGTCAACGACGGCAAGCAGTCAGTTATCCAGTACGTCCACGACCGTGCAGGCCTGCTGTTGCAAACCGTGTCCGCCACAGCAGGAAGCACTGTCTACACCTACGATGGCTTGGGACGCGTTCTGTCTTCGACCGACTCATTGGGCAATGTCACCCTGACACATTACAACGATTCAAGTCACACTGTAACGGTGACCTTGGCAAGTGGCTTGACGACCACCAATGTTCATGACGCATCTGGCAGGGTGGTCAGCGTAGTGCAAAGCAATGTTTCCGCTGAAATATTGGCGACCACCGGCTATAGCTATGATGCCGATGGCCGCATGACGATGATCACGGACGCGACAGGTATCAAGGCAGGCATGATGTACGATGCCGATGGCCGAAAGGTTGCTGATATCGATGGCAGCGGTCGTCTGACCGAATATGTCTACAACAAGAATGACCAGTTGATCAAATCGATACGGTATTCGCTTGCCGTTCCGCGGCAAATTCTGCTCGACTTGCATGGCAATCCGAATTCCGCAACCATCGATGCCATTCGACCGTTGGCGCAAGCCACCGACGAGAAAACCTGGCATGCCTACGACACCGCAGGCCGTCTAGTAAAAACACTCGATGGACTCGGTGCGCTGACCGAAACCAGCTATGATGGCGCGTCCCGCGTCGTACAGACCACGCAGTTTGCGACGCTGTTGAATCCCGCCAGCTTCGACTCGAGACCGTTGCTAGCAAGTACAACGGCAACCATTTCCGCAACAGCAGACCGCATCACGCGACATTTTTACGACGCCGATCACTTGCTGCGTGGGACGCTGGATGCTGAAGGCTTCCTGACCGAAGTCATGTATGACAGTGCCGGTTTGAAAGTTGCTACCACTAGCTATTCGACGCCCACCGATGTGTCCTTGCGCGCCACGGGCACCCTGGACCAATTGCGTCCATTTGCCACGGCCAGCGACATCAGTACAAACCTGATTCTCAATGCAAAGGGACAGGTCGCAGGCGCCATCGATGGCGAGCGGTATCTTACCGAGTATGTCTACGATGCAAATGGCAATGTCTCTCAAACGGTGAGGTATGCCAGCAAAGTCAGCGTGGCGCTGACGGCCACAAGCACGCTGGCGAGCGTTCGGCCTGCGTCCACTGCCCAGGATCAAAGCGTGACCAGCACCTGGGATACCTTGAATCGATTGACACAGCAAACCGATGCGCAGGGAACGGTCAAGCATTATTTTTACGATAACGCTGGAAATCTGGTCAAGACCATCAATGCTGTGGGCACTTCCGATGTGCGCACGATCATGGCGCGCTTCGATCTGCTGGGCCGGTTGACAGGCGAACTGACGGGTGTTGGCAGTGCAATGATTACCGGCAGCCAGACCCAGGCACAGGTCGATGCCATCTGGACGCAATACGGCATCACGCATGTCCACGACGCGGCGGGCCGGCGCATGTCGACCACGGATCAGTACGGCTACCAGACACTGTTTTTCTATGACGAAAACAATCATCTGGTATTGACGTTCAGCCCGATTGGTGAAGTCACGAGGTACACCTACAACGCACTGAACCAGCTGACAACAGTTGTCAGGCAAAAAAAACTCGCCAACATGAGCGCGCTCACCGGCACGCAAGCCGGTGGCATGATCAACAGCAATGCCTTGAGTGCTGCCTACAATGCCGCAAATGACTTGAATGATGCAAAAACGACTTATACCTACGATACCAGGGATGCGGTGACAAGTACCACGGACGCACTTGGTTTCACGACCACAACGTCTTACAACGCTTTCGGTGAGACTGCCGAGCTGGTACGCAATGCCGTCTCCACCATCCACAATGTCGATCGGCGTGGCTTGCTGACGGCAACGACGCAAGATGCCACCGGGTCCGCACCGCTTGTACAGTCGTTCCAGCGTGACGCGTTTGGACGCATCACCCAAGTCACGGACGCCCGTGGTGGCATCACGAAATCGTCCTACGACCGCTTGGGCCGGGTGATCACGCTGACCGATGCGCTCAATGCGTCGGCTTCGACGACCTATGATGCATTTAGCCGTACGCTGACCAGCACAGATGCTTTGGGCAAGACCAGCACCTATCGCTACAGCCTGAGTGCGCGCAGTACCAGCATGACGACGCCGGAAGGCGTCACGGTGACCACCGTTGTGAATCGCAACGGTCAAACGCAGTCGATTACCGATGGCAACGGCAATCTGACGACCTACCGTTATGACCAGGACGGCATGCTGATTTCCACAACAACGCCGCTGACCGTCCAGAGCAATGACTATGATCGTGCAAACCGTCTGATTCAAACGACTGACGCAAACGGTGTGATCACGACATTCACTTACAGTGCCGTAAATAAGTTGTTGACCAGTACTGTCGATGCAGCAGGTCTGCAACTGACGACGACGTATGGCTACGACAGCTGGGGGCGCCAGTCACAGGTCACCGATGCGCAAGGTGTGGTCACCACCTACAGCTATGACAAGCAAGGCCAGTTGCTGACGCAGACGGTCGATGCAGGTGGCTTGAATCTGATCACCCGCTTTACCCATGATGCCAATGGCAATACGCTCGAGATGACAGCACCGTCAGGTACGGTTACTCGTTATGTCTACGATGCGCTGGGTCGGCGCACGGCGCAGCATGTCGATCCAACCGGCTTGAACCTGACCACGGCTTATGGTTATGACGGTAACAATAACCTTGTCCGCAAGACCGATCCACTTGGCAACACTACCCGCTTTGCCTACGATGCCGACAACCGGCTGGTGTTGACGGTCGACCCGCTCGGCAATGTGCAGCAAAACGTCTACGACGCCAAGGGACAGATCATCAAGACGATTGCCTACAGCGTGCCGATCGTCAGCACCTCCCTTGGTACCTCGTATTCCGCTGCACAGATTCAGTCCTTGGTCGTCTCGATGCCATCGAGTGACATGGTGGAACACCGCATCTACGATCAGGATGGCCGCCTTGTTGCAACGCTTGGCGGGACTGGTTCCGTTGTGCGCTGGACCCATGATGCGAACGGCAATGTCCTCTCGCAAATCCAATACGCCACGCCATTCGATCTGGCCAATTGGACGGTCGGCTCCATTCCGACAGTCACGGCGGATGCCGCACATGATCGGCGTACTCAGACTGTCTACGATCAGCTGAACCGCGCGCTGTATGTATTGGATGGAATCGGCGCTGTCACCGCGTATGCGTATGACGGCAGCGGCAACATCATTCGCAAAACCGCCTATGCGAATGTGATTGCTTCGGCAACAGAAGCGAGTGTGCCGGCAATTGCCGCCGCCGTTGCCGTCGTAGCCGATGCATCGCGCGACAGCGTATCGGTGTACCAGTACGACAACGCAAATCGTCTGACCTGGAGCCGCAATGGAATCGGTGCGGTCAGTCAGTATTTTTATGACAAAAACGGCAATCGTATCAAGCAGATCGACTATGCCAATCTGATTGCTGCAACAGCGCTGCCGAATACGGTGACGGCCTCCGACAGCACTGATCAAACCTCGCTGACCTTGTTCGACAAGGCAAACCGCCGCATCGTTGACGTTGATGCCGTTGGTGCTGTCATTCAATACGCTTACGATAAACATGGCAATCTCGTGCAAAAAACATCGTTTGCCGTCCAGATTGCAGCGCCATCGAATTCGACGTTTTATTCTGTTGCGCAAGTTATCGCAGGGGTAGGTTGGTCGAACCAGAACCGTATTGAGCGTTATGCATTTGATGCGGCGGATCGGCAAGTCATTGCCATCGATGCTGGAAATTATGTCGTCGAAACACAATACGATGGCAACAGCAATGTCATTCGCCGCATCCGTTATGCGGCTGCGGCCGCTGCCTCCAGTTTGACGCCCAGCTCGACCCTGGCACAATTCCGCACGACGATTTCGGCAAACGCGACCCTGGATCGCGTCGAGCGCTACGCCCATGATGCCGATGGCCGTCTGGTCTACAGCGTTGATGGCATGGGCTACGTCAGCGGCAATCAATATGATGGGCTGGGCAACCTGGTCCGCACCACCCGATACAAAGCGATGATACCCGCTTCGACGG
>JBPBPY010000010.1:0-33291 GCA_050954505.1 Janthinobacterium lividum | reverse complement strand
CGACAGCTACAGCATCATGGGGTTCGGCGCGCAGATCACAAATGCCTTGCGCGCAATGGTATTTACACCTGCGGAAAACCGCGTCGCCGCCGGTCTTGCGGAAACCACGCGCTTTACACTGACGGCAACCGACCAGATCCAGCCGACCACCGATTCCGTGACGACGGTTCGGTCGAAATCGATCAATGATGCACCGGTCATCAACGGCGTGCAGGCGGCGCAGGCCAGCAGCGACAAACTGGCCATCAGTCCGTTTGCCAACGTCACGTTCACCGATGCCGATCGTCCCGGACAGACACTGGACATTGTCGTGAAGCTCGGCCGCAGCGACGTCGGCACACTGGCCAATCTGGGTGCTTTCACCTATGACACCGCAAGCCAGTCCTATCTCTACAGCGGCACGGCAGCGCAGGCCAGCCTGCTGGTGCAGGCGATCCGCTTCGTGCCCATCAACAATCGTGCGGCACCGGGCCAGGTCGACAACACCGTGTTGACGCTTTCTGCCAGCGACCGCCTTGCCGCCCGCATGATTGCGACCACCACGATTGCCATCACCTCGGAAGATGATGCGCCCACCATTGCCGGCATCACGACCGCTGCGCAAGCCGTCCGCAGCGGCGGTGCCATCAACCCGTTCGCCACCGTTGCCATTGGCGACGCCGATGACCCCGCCCAGATCCTGACCGTGCATGTCACGCTGAGCGAACGCGCCAATGGTGTGCTTTCACAGCTTGGCGCCGGCCAATACAATTCTGCCACTGGCGACTATGTGCTGTATGCCACGGCTGCCGATGCCACCGCCACCTTGCAGGGCCTGGTGTTTACCGCCACGCCCGGCCAGCTGGCTCCCGTTGCTTCGGCAAGTACCCGGTTTTCCCTCAACGTCGACGACAATACCTTCAGCCAGAGCAATCAGGACACGGTGGTGGTGGCAACCGGCCAGAACACTCCACCCGTCATCACCGGATCGTCCGGCGCCCAGGACATCGATGACGACACCAGCGTGCATCCATTCGCCAGCCTGGTCATCAGCGACGCCGACGTGCCGGTGCAGATGCTCACGGCCAGCGTCACGCTCGACCATCCCGGGCAAGGGTCGTTGCGCGGCTTCACGCGCGGCGCCTTCGACCAGAGTACCGGCGTCTATTCCGTCAGCGGACTGGCAAGCGACGTCAGCGCGGCACTGCAGGAACTCGAGTTCGTGCCACAGCCCAACCGCCTGGCGCCCGGCAGCACCGAGACCACGGTGCTGCGCATCGATCTCAGCGACGGCTACCAGGCGGTAGTTGATGCGAGCACCTCGGTGAGGTCGCGCTCGGTCAACGATGCGCCGACGATCAGCGGCATGCCGGGCATGCAGGACATCAGCGACAAGCAGACACTGCACCCGTTTGCCAATGTCGCCATCGACGACGCCGACGGCGCTTTCCAGACCTTGAGCGTGACGGTGAAACTCGACCATGCTGTACTGGGCGAGCTTTCGACCACGGGTGATGGCCACTATGACAGTGCCAGCGGCCTCTATCACGTCAGCGGCAGCGCAGCGCAGGTCACGGCCGCGCTGCAGGCGCTGACCTTGACGCCAACGCAAAACCGCATGGCGCCAGGTGCCAGCGAACCAGCCCTGCTGACGCTGTCGGTCAACGATGGTACGGATGCAACCACGCTGTCGAGCGTGGTATCCATCACCTCGGTGGACGACGCCCCGGTGGCAACGCCGTTGACCATCAATGGCGCCAGCAGCACCGCCGGCGTGGTTGCGCTGGATTTGCATGCCACCGATGTCGACGATGCAGTGGTGTCGTTTACGCTGGCTGGCCTTCCGGGCGGCGGCACGCTTTTTGCCGACGCCGATGGCACCGTTGCCGTGGTTGCCGGTTCCGGGATGACTGCGCTCAACGGTGGCTTGAGGCTGTATTTCAAGCCGCAAACCGGTTTCGGCGGCACCACGCAGTTCAGCTATGTTGCCACCGACCTCGCAGGCAACAGCAGCACCATGCAGGCAGTGGTGCAACTGATCCTGATCGTTCCGCCGCCGCCTGCAACGGCGTCGGCGCCCGAACCGGTGGCAGCGCAATCGCCTGTTGCGCCGCAAGCCGCTGCCGCGCCGGTGGTGCAACTGGCAAATGGCGCTGCAGTCAGCGCCGCCAGCCTGGCCCGGAACGTTGCCGGTACCAGTGAGGGTGCGGCGGCAACGCCGTCAAGCAGCACGGCGACGCTGGTCACGGTGGGTGCACAAATGCCGATGCAGATGGTGCCGCAGGTCGATGCTGCCGGCGCGGCGGTACAGGTGACGCTGGAGGGCAGGTCGGCTGCCGCCGCACAGGCAGGTTATGAACGCGTGATCGAGGACAACGCTGCGAGCAATGTCACCATACGTGGCATCGCGGCCTCCAGCAATGTGCCCATCGTGTTGGCCCCGCTGGCATTGCAGCCGTCGGCAAATGCCAGCCTGAACCTGCTCGATACGCAAGCCAGTGCCCAGACCAGGGCCGCCGTCGACAGTTCGACCGAAGCGCCGGAGATGATCGGCAGCCTCGACAACCTGCGCAAGTCGGCCCAGCTCTCGAGCGTGCAGCAGGAGCAGATTGTCGAGTCGACGGTTGCCGCCAGTACGGCAGTGACAGTCGGTTATGTGCTATGGCTGCTGCGCGGCGGCGTGCTGGCCGCCAGCATGCTCACGGCCCTGCCGGCCTGGCGCTTTGTCGATCCCTTGCCGGTCCTCGGTGGACTGAAGAACGATGATGACGCGGCAGACGACGATTCGCTTGAAAAGCTGGTGGCAGAGGGCGGCGAGACAGGCGAGGGGGGAGGCTTGCCCTGCAATCCTCACGGCAATTTCGATGGTGATTTGCACGGCAGTGATGCCGGCGACGCCGACCCGGTGGCCAAACCGGGCCCCTATGGACATGGCAGCGAGATCGCGATGAGAACAACATGACCCCGAAGTGCGCTGACGCTCTCCATCCCGGTTCCACGCCGCAGGCCATGCCTGCCAATGCGGCGGCACCGCTGCGGCCTGCATCAGCAGGCCAGAGCGTGGTACGCCCGCAGCGCCGGCATGGCCTGCTGGACTGGCTGGCAGCGCGGCTGGCGCGCGGGCCGGCCACCGCACCGGCACGTGCACTTGCGCTGGTGGAGGAATACGAAACCCGGCTGATGTATTCGGCCGATCTGGCTGCCACCGGCCTGGACCTCGCCGGCGCGGCCCAGCCCACCGAGCAGCGGGTCATCGACAACAGCGGCGAGTTCGTCCAGGCTGCGCAAAGCGTGCGCCATGAATTGCTCATCGTCGGCGCCGGCGTCGAAGACAGCCAGACCCTGCTCGACAGCCTGGCCAGCGACGGGCGTGTCATCGAGGTCCTGACGCTTGATCCGGCCAAAGACAGCATCAGCCAGATCAGCACCTATCTCGACGGCCGCCACGATCTCGACGCCATCCACCTACTCTCGCACGGCGCCCAGGGTTTGCTCGACCTGGGCGCCACCACGCTGGATACGGCCGCCCTGAATGCACGCGCTGGTGAAATTGCCGCCTGGGGCAATGCCATGACGGCAGACGCCGACCTGCTGCTGTACGGATGCGATGTCGCCGCCGGCGATCTTGGCCTGGCCTTCGTCACGCAACTGGCCAGCCTGACTGGCAGCGACGTGGCCGCCAGTACCGACCTAACCGGCAACGCCGGCGCCGCGCCTGCTGGCAATACTGGCACCGCAGGCAACTGGACGCTGGAAGTGCAGACCGGCCATATCGAAACCGCCAACGCCTTCAGCAGCGCAGCGCTGACGGCATGGAAGGGTACCCTCGAGTCGCGCGTCAATTCCACCACCAGCGGAGTACAGAGTTCACCTGCGGTGGCAAGCAATGCGGCCGGCAGTTTTGTCGTCACCTGGACCACCGACAATGACGGCAGCGGCAGCGGCATTCTCATGCAGCGCTACAACGTCGACGCCACCACTGCCGGTATGGAAACCCGGGTCAACAGCGATACGGCGGGCATCCAGGCCGACTCGTCCGTGGCCATGGCAAGCAATGGCAGCTTCGTGGTGGTCTGGGCCAGCAAGGCGGCCAGCGGCGCCGACCAGGACGGCTTCAGTATCCAGGGCCAGCGTTTCAATGCCGATGGCACCCGGGCTGGCGGCCAGTTCCTGATCAATCAGAACATGGCGGGCGACCAGGAACTGCCGCAGGTGTCGATGGCCCAGAATGGCGACTTTGTCGTTGCCTGGCAAAACAGTACATTGCAGCAGGTAATGGTGCGCCGGTATGCGGCCAACGGTTCCGCAGTGGGAGGCGAAATCATCGTCGACGGCTCCAGCGTCACCGCACAGCAGCGCTCGCCCGATATTGTGTTGAACAACAGTGGCACGTTCGTGGTGACCTGGCAGAGCAATCTTGGCGCCAGCGGCGATGCGATCTTTGCGCGCATCTACAATGCCGACAACAGTGCCCTGAGCGCCAAATTCATGGTCAACACCTATGACGGCAACGATCAGCGCCAGCCATCCATCGCCGCCGATGCAGCCGGCGACTTCACCATACAGTGGCTGAGCATTGCACGCGACGCCGGCTTCAACAAGGATTACTTTCAGCACTTCAGTGCCGACGGCACCAAGATCGGCAGCGAAATCCGTGGCAGCGCAATTGCCTATTCCGATGAGGCGAACGGCGACATCGGTGTCATGAGCGACGGCCGGTTCGTGGTCGTCGGCGACTCGGCAGATTCGAGCAGTACCGGGATCGGCATTGTCCAATACAGCGCCGACGACACGGTGACCTTTGGTCCGACGCTGGCCAATCAGTATTTGCTCGGCGAGCAGAGCAACGGTGCGCTCGCCGTCAACGGCAGCGGCAGGGTTGTGCTGGTCTGGCAGGGCAACGGCTACGATGATGACACCGCTATTTACCTGCGCACCTACGACCTGGGCAACCATGAACCCATCGTTCAGCCCGAATCGGTCTACATTGGCCAGAACACCACCTACACCAGTACGGCGCAGACCAATGCGCTGGCCAATGAAACCGATGACGAAGGCGACCCCATCCGTATCCTGCAGGTTCTCAACGCCAGCGACCAGGGCAGTGTCGTGACTGCTGCAGGCGTGACGGTCAGCGGCAATCTGGGAACACTGTTCATCAAATCGGACGGCAGCTATGTGTATACGCCCGGCGACGCGGCCAAGGCGATTGCAGCAGGCCAGACCGTCATCGATTATTTCGAATATGCCGTCAGCGATGCGTATCACACCGGCTCTTTCTCCAGGCTGAGCATCAATGTCACCGGCACCAATGATGTGCCTGTTGCCGCAGACGATGCTTTCGCTGTCGGCACCTTGGCGTCGAACGGTTCGTTCTCGTTTGCCGCCAATGGCCTGCTGGCCAACGATACCGATGTCGACACCGGCGACGTGCTGCGCATCACCAGCGCCGGCGGCAGCGCCAGCAATGTCGGCAAAGCCACTGGTTTCGCCACCACCTATGGCACGCTGACCGTGTATTCGGATGGACGCGTGGCGTATGCGGTCGATCCCACCAATGTCCTGGTAAACGGATTGCTTGGCAATCTCGCGCTCACGGATACCATCAACTACACCGTCTCGGACGGCAACGGTGGCACCAGCACGGCACGCATCATCATCAAGATCCAGGCCAACCAGCATGCACCGGTGGCCCAGGCAGAGACCTACAGCTACGCCGAGGGTACGGTACTGACGGTTGCCGGCAACGGCGTTCTGGCCAATGACAGCGATGCAGACAACGATTCGCTGCATGCCATCCTGGTCGGCAATCCGGCGCACGGAACCGTGAGCCTGAGCCAGACGGGCGCCTTTGTCTACACGCCCGATTCCGGCTGGCTTGGCAGCGACAGTTTCAGCTACCGTGCCAGTGACGGCAATCTATCTTCGGCGCTCACCACCGTGATCCTGAACCCGGTGCACACCAATACGGCACCGACTGCCGTGGCGGATCCGAACACGGTCGAAAAAGGCAGCCTGACCACCGGCCTGAGCGTGCTGACAAATGACACCGATGCAGACAGTGACAGCCTGCGCGTGATCACATTGCACAATACTGCGTCGGGCAGCAGCAATGTGCTCAGCATTGCCAGCGGGGCTTCGGTCACCTACACCAGCAACTACGGCACGTTGACGCTCTACAGCAGCGGCCAGTACAGCTACAACGCCAACGGCCCGGCCAGCATGGCGCTGAAGGCTGGCGAAACTTCCAACGACATCTACACCTATACCATCACGGACGGCGCCTTGACGTCGACAGCCCAGTTGAGTTTTGCCATCACCGGCAAAAACACCGCGCCCGTGATCACCGGCACGCAGGCCGGTCAGCAGACCAACGATGAAAGCAGCGTGAGGCCGTTTTCGAACGTCACCATCACCGAGCTGGAGCAGCAGAATGTCACGCTCACCGTGCGCATGGACCAGGCATCCAAGGGCGCGTTTTCCATTCCGGGACCCGGCGTGTACGACCAGGCCGCAGGCACCTATACGATTTCCGGTACGGCGCTGGCAGTGACGAATGCCTTGCGCGCGCTGGTGTTCACGCCAACCGCCAACCGCGTGCTGCCCAATGGCGTGGAGACCACGACATTCACGATTGTCGCCAGTGATGGCACCTTGTCTTCAGGCGATTCAAGCACCACGGTTGCCTCGACCTCGATCAACGATGCGCCTGTCATCACGGGGCCGGGCGGCGTTTCGATCGCCGACGACAAGACCGTGGTCTCACCTTTTGCCAGCCTGACGTTTGCCGACCCCGACGTCCAGGGGCCGAATGTGACGGTCTACATCGCCATCGACGACGACAAAGGCGTGCTTGGCAACCTGAACGGGTTTGTCTACCATGCCGGGTCGGGCGGCGGTTATACCTTCACGGGCAGCCTGAGCCTGGCCCTGGCCGCAACCCAAGGCCTGACATTCACGCCGACCCAGAACCGCGTCATGCCCGGACAAACCGAAATTTCCACCTTTGCCATCCGCCTTACCGATGCGCAGGGTGCCAGCGCGAATTACAGTGTCCAGATCGGCGTGACGTTCAGTAACGACGCGCCGGTGATCACCGGCGCGCCGGCCAGCCTGCAAACCGATGACCGCAGTGCCATCAGCCCGTTTGCGGGCATCAGCGTCGTCGACCCCGACATGGCGCAGCAAATCCTCAACCTGCAGGTCCGGCTTGATCCGGCCGCCACCGGCATCCTGAGCAGCGCTGCCGGTGGCAGCTACGACGCCAGCGCCGGTCTCTACATCTACAGCGGCAGTGCAACGCAGGTCGGCGAAGTCTTGCGCGCCATGGTGTTTGCGCCAGGCGCCAACCGTGTGGCGCCGGGCGAGAGTGAAATCGCCAGCCTGCGTATCGAAGTCAGCGACCAGATTGCGCTAGGCCGCGCCACCACGCAGATCAGCATCCTGTCGCTCAATGATGCGCCGGTAGTCAGCAATGTGGCTGCTGCCCAGAACACGACAGACAAGCAGTCCATCCATCCGTTTGGCCAGGTTACTGTCGCCGACGCCGACCAGCCGGGGCAGCAGCTTTCGGTCAGTGTGCGGCTCGACCATGCTGAACTTGGCCGTCTCACCAATCTGTCAGCCGGCAGTTACGATGCTGCCACCGGCCGCTATACGGTCAGCGGCACTGCTGCCCAGGTGAGCCAGGCACTGCGCGAGCTGGAGTTCGTGCCCACCGAAAACCGCGTTGCGCCCGGCGACAGCGAAAGCGCGGTTCTGACCCTTGATGTCAGCGACGCTCTGGCTGCGGCGCTCAGCCAGAGCACTGCAGTGGCAATCCTGTCGATCAATGATGCGCCGGTGGCCAATGCATTCGTCGTCGAGGGTGCCAGCAACGATGGTGCGCCGCTGGCATTGTCGCTGGGCGCCACCGATGTCGACAATGCCGTGGTGTCGTTTACACTGTTGAACCTGCCGGAAGACGGCGTGCTGTCTTTCGATGCCGCCGGCGTCAGCCTGGTTGCCGCCGGTGTCAAGGTCAGCGCCGTCAATGGTACGCACACCCTGTACTTCACACCGCGCTCGAGCTGGGCTGGCACGGCCCGGTTCGCGTATCTTGCCACCGATGCGTCGGGCGCCGACAGCCTGATGTCGGCCGTGGTTCAGGTGATCGTGATTGCGCCATCGCCACTTCAGCAACTGGCCGACCTGGGGCTGGCAGCCAGGCCTGCTGCGGCAACGATCGATCAGCAATCCACCAGTGCGGCAGCAGGCGGAATTGACACGGTGCTGGCGCCGCAGCAGCCAATCCAGCAGATTGCGCCGGCACCTGCTGTCGATGCAATCCTGCAGTTGCCGGTCGAGGTGAGTGGCGTTTCGGTGGCGCCGGCAGCAGCAAATGCCTATGCCCAGGGCAGTGTTGGTACATCGGTTGAACGCAGGGCGTCCAACACGCTCAATGCTGCAGGGTTCAATCCCGCCGCAGCCTTTTTGCTCGACTCGGTTGCGGCCACCAGCCTGGCAGACAGCCCGCGCAATGCGCAAACGCGCTCTGGCGTCGATAACGCGGCCAGAGCGCCGGAAATGCTGGGCATGCTCGACCAGATGCGCGAAACTGCCAAAGGCCAGGAAATAAAAATGGAGCAGGTAGTGGAATCAACCCTTGCCGCCAGTACCGCCATCACGGTAGGGTATGTGTTGTGGCTGCTGCGTGGTGGCGCGCTGGCGGCAAGCGTGCTCTCGGCGTTGCCGGCCTGGCGTTTTGTCGATCCGCTGCCGGTCCTGGGCGCATTGAAGAATGGCGACGAAACCGAAGAAGATGACTCGCTGGAGAAAATGGTGGAAAACGGCAATCATGCCGAGGATGACCTGGCCAAGGCCGGCGCCAACCAGATAAACAAGGTTGAAAAAACTTGATGAAATCATGCTGAAAGCATTGAGTGCAAAAGCCCATATCGCCATGGGCATGGCTTTTCTGGTATCGAGCATCGTGCTGGGCGCCTCGTTCCTTGGACTGGTACCCGACCGGCTTGCCGCTGTGCGTGACGGCCGCGCAGCGCTGGCCGAGGCGCTGGCGGTCAGTGGCGCGGTGATCGTCAACAGCGGCGACCCGCGCCTGTTCGAGTCGACCTTGCGCATGGTCGTCAAGCGCAATCCGGACCTGCTTTCGGCAGGTCTGCGGCGCGCCGACGGCGCCCTGATTGTCTCGGCCGGCCAGCATGGTGCCTGGGTGCAGGAAAAGGATACGGTCCAGGCCAGCGGCAAGGAGGTGCGCACCGTTTCCACCGACACCCAGGTGCGCCTGCCATTGAAGGCCGGGGACCAGCGCTGGGGCGAGCTCGAACTGCGCTTTCGTCCAGCCGATCATGAGGGCTGGCTCGGCATGATCGACAATCCGCTCACGCGCCTGGTGGCCTTCACGTCGCTGGCCTGCTTCGTGCTGTTTTATTTTTATCTCGGCAAGGCCTTGCGTCAGCTCGATCCCTCCGAAGCCGTTCCCGGACGTGTGCGGGCAGCGCTCGATACCCTGGTCGAAGGATTGCTGGTGATCGACCGCAAACAGAATATCGTGCTGGCCAATGCCGCCTTCTCTTCGCTGGTGGGCACGGGGTCCGAGCTTTTGCTGGGTACCAATGCCAGCCGCCTGCCTTGGCTTGATGGCACCGGACAGCCGGTTGCCCGCAACGGCTTGCCCTGGCAGGAAGCACTGCGCACCGGCGTCACGCCGGGTGAATTGATGATGAGCCTGGCCGGCGGCGACGGCCAGATCCGCAATTTCATCGTCAACTGCTCGCTGGTGCTGGGCGCGCGCGACAAGGCCAACGGCGTGTTCATCAGTTTGTCGGATGTGACCCAGATCGAGCAGAACAAGGTCGAGCTGCGCGGTGCGCGTGATGAAGCCGAAGCGGCGAATCGGGCCAAGAGCGAATTCCTCGCCAACATGAGCCACGAAATCCGCACGCCGATGAATGCCATCCTCGGTTTTACCGAACTGCTCAAGCGCGGCTACAGCAAGAACCCGCGCGATGCCGAAAAATTCCTCGATACCATTCATTCCAGCGGCACCCATCTGCTGACCCTGATCAACGACATCCTCGACCTCTCCAAGGTCGAGGCCGGGCAAATGGAAATGGAATTGATTTCCTGCGCCCCGCACCGCGTGGTGCGCGAAGTGGTCGAGGTATTGTCGTCGCGTGCCCAGGACAAGGGCATCACGCTGACCATCGAGGTCAGGGGACCGATTCCGGCCACCATCCAGACCGACGCCGGCCGCTTGCGCCAGATCGTCACCAACCTGGTCGGCAATGCCATCAAGTTTACCGAACGCGGTTCGGTGCGGGTGGCCTTGTACCTGGCAGCGCATGGCGACAGCAGTCAGTTCGCCATCGACGTCATCGACAGCGGCATCGGCATTGCCCATGACAAGCTCGACAGCATCTTCGAAGCGTTTGTGCAGGCCGACACCAGCGTCACCCGCCGCTTTGGCGGCACCGGACTCGGACTGTCGATCAGCCGGCGCTTTGCACGGGCGCTGGGCGGCGATATCGTCGCCAGCAGCATCACCGGCGCGGCAGAGCAGACCGGCAGCACGTTCGCGCTGCGCATCGACACCGGCGACCTGTCCGGGGTGATGATGCTCGACCCGGCCGACATTGCCGCCATCGATGCCGCCCAGCGCCAGGCCTTGCTGGGTTCGCCCGACGCCTACTGGCAATTCCCGCCCGAGAGCAGCGTGCTGGTGGTCGACGATGGTCCTGAAAACCGGGAATTGATCAAACTGATCCTGGAAGAAAACGGCGTACGCGTCGAGCAGGCGGAAAACGGCCTGATCGGTTACGAGATGGCCATGGCCGGCCGCTTCGGTGTGGTGCTGATGGATATGCAGATGCCGGTGCTGGACGGCTATCAGGCCACGGCCCGTCTGCGCGAACATGGCTACACCGGGCCGGTGATTGCCTTGACAGCACACGCCATGGCTGGTTTTGAAAAGGATATCCTGGCCGCCGGCTGTACCGGATTTCAGACCAAGCCGATCGACATCGATGTCTTGCTGGCCACGCTGGGCAATGTGCTGGGCGGCCAGCAGCTGCCCGGACAGCGGCCCTGGGAACAGGCAACCGGGGTTGCCGCCGGCGCGCACGATTCGCTTCCTGCCGTTTCCTCCACCGCAGCGGCGCAGGGCGCGCCTGGCGTCGGCAGCCGCCCGGCAGCCGCGCCAGCGGCGGCCAGCCCGATCGTCTCGCGCCTGGCCGACCGGCCGCGCCTGCATTCGGCGATCAGGAAATTCACCGCGCGCCTCAATGACCAGCTCGAAGCCATGGAACGCGCATGGGAGCGGCGCGAAATGAATGAATTGTCGGGCCTGGCACATTGGCTCAAGGGCGCGGCTGGCACGGTCGGCTATGACGAATTCACCGAACCGTCCGCCGAGCTGGAAGACTGCATCGCCGCCGGTGATGAACAGCGCATCGCCGCAGCGCTTGCGCATCTGCGCAGTCTGCAGGCGCGCATCATCGAACCGGGCGAGGTCGTGGCATGATGTCGGACCTGCATGGTCCGGGCAAGGCAGCACCATCGGGTGATTCAAAAAAGCAGTGGAACATGGGATGTGGACAAAATGGCTGCAAAACAGGGAACAGATGCAATGGATGAACCGATGGAATTGATCGATGCCGTTCCAGACGGTGCACGCCGGAACCTGGCGGCGAAACTGGAGCCACGCGAGACTGGCATCTTCGGCAGTGCGGATGCGGCGGTCGATTTCCTGCGCGTGGGTTCCGAACGCCTGCATCATGCCAAGGTCATGATGGTCGACGATGAACCCATCACGCTCGAAGTGATGAGTGAATTTCTCGATGAAGCGGGTTACACCAATGTGATCAGCACCAGCGACCCGGAGGAAGCATTGGCCATGATCGAGGCCGAGCGTCCCGATGTACTGATGCTCGACCTGATGATGCCGGTGGTCAGCGGCTTCGACATCATCACCGCGCTGCGCGCCGACGAGCGCCTGCGTCACATCCCTGTGCTGGTGCTGACTTCATCGACGGACTCCAAGACCAAGCTGCGTGCACTGGAACTGGGTGCCACCGACTTCCTGGCCAAGCCGGTGGATTCCAGCGAATTGGCCCTGCGCCTGCACAATACCCTGGCCGCCAAGGCTTACCAGAACCGCCTGACCTATCTCGATTCCCTGACCGGGCTGCCAAACCGGAAAATGTTCTACGACCATCTGGATTTCACCCTGCGCCAGGTGGAACGCTATGGCCGTACCGGTGCTGTCCTGTACATCAACATCGACCGCTTCAAGAAGATCAATGAAGCACTGGGGCCGACGTTTGCAGATGCCTTCCTGCAGGCCATTTCCAAACGGCTCGAACAAAGCGTGCGCGCCAGCGACTCGCTGGCGCGTGCCATCGACGGCGATCATCACCCCAGTCTGTCGCGCGTGGGCGGCGACGAATTCGCCGTGCTGCTGGTGGAAATGGAAAAACCGCAGGATGCCACGCTGGTCGCCCAGCGCATGCTCGATGCCATGACGGCCTCGTTCGATATCGCCGGCCGGGAATTGTTCACCAGCTGCAGCATCGGCATTGCAGTGTTCCCGTCCGACAGCCTGGACCGTGACACGCTGCTGCAGCATGCCAGCGTGGCCATGCACTACGCCAAGCAGCAGGGCGGCAATGGCTACCGCTATTATTCAAGCGACCTCAACGAGCGGGCATTGCAGCGCCTCGGACTGCTGAGCGATTTGCACAAGGCCATCGAACGCCAGGAAATGCGCCTGCATTATCAACCGAAGATCGATACTGCCACGCGCACCATCGTCGGCGCCGAAGTGCTGATCCGCTGGCAGCATCCCAGCCGCGGACTGGTGCGTCCGGATGACTTCATTCCGCTGGCAGAAGAGACCGGCCTGATCGTGCCGATCGGCGCCTGGGTGCTGGAAGAAACCTGCCGCAACATCAGGGATTGGCAGCAGCAGGGCCTGGCAGTGCCGCGCATCTCGGTGAATGTCTCCGGGCGACAATTCGGGGCCGACGGTTTTGACATCACGGTTGGCGACATCATCGCCGCCAGCGGTGTGGACCCGCACTGCATCACCATCGAGGTCACGGAAAGCCTGCTGATGAACAATGCGGTGGAAAACATCCTCCTGCTGAAAAAGCTCAAGGCCATGGGCCTGCATTTGTCGATGGACGATTTTGGCACCGGCTATTCGTCACTCAGTTATCTGCGCCGTTTCCCGCTCGACGAGCTGAAGATCGATCGCTCGTTTTTGATTGAACTGGGCGCAGGCGGTGACGACGACGGCGGCAAGCTGATCGTTGCCATCATTGCGCTTGGCCACAGCCTGGGACTGCGCATTGTCGCCGAGGGCGTCGAGAAGGAAGCGCAATACGACTTCCTGCACAAGCATGGCTGTGACCAGTGCCAGGGCTACCTGTTCAGCCGGCCGATGCCGATGGCCGACTTTGGCCACATGATGCGCGAGCAGGGCGCCTTGCCGTTTCCGATCATGCCCGACCAGTAGCCATGCACCGGAGAGACAGATTGTCAACAATTTCCTACAAATAACTTTGCTTAATTTCCGATTGGAAATATACTTGTTGGCATGAGTCACAGCCTGGATCAGTCATGAGCATCGAGTCGCAACACATCCCTGGCGGGATGGCCGCAACCAGCGCTGTTGATACAGCCGCCGGGGCAGCAGTGGCAACCTTGGCAGTGCCGGCATCGTCGACAGATGCGCCCGCTGCAAGTGCGGGGCACGGAGTCGTGCCCGCCGGCGCGGTTGCTGCCGCATCGGTTTTCACTGCACCGGTTTCCACCGCATCGCCCGGTGCCGACCTGAATGCAGCGAAGAAGCTGAGCAAGGAAGAAGCATTGCGCATGTTCGAGAGCAAGAATCCTGCGCGCAGTGATGCCGAAACCGAAAAGATCGTCGAAGAGGCAGTCAAGTTGCAGATCCTGCACGGCACCAAATTTGCGGCCGCTTTTTTGGAAGAACACAAGGTGCCGCTCGACGTCGGCAAACGGGTTTTGCTCATGCCCGGCAAGCGGCGCGGTGTCCGTCTGCCGAAAGGATGAGCATGACGTCCGTGAAAACTTCCGTGTCCTCTGCCGTGGTACCGCTGGCACCGCTGGCGCCGGCATCAACCGCCAGCCGTTTCTCGATACCTGGACACTGACGCAGGCGCCCGCGCAGGAGATCCGCAAAGGCACGCCGAGCTGAAGACACAGCGTTGGCGGCCACCCTTGTCCCGGTTGGCATGTGCTGCGCTGGCTGCGGCATAATGTGGCGCCGCATTCATCGTTTGCTTCATGACTACCGCTTCATGCCTACCATTACCAGCCTTGATCTGTTTTGCCGCGTTGTCGACAATTTTGGCGACATTGGCGTGTGCTGGCGGCTGGCGCGCCAGCTGACGAGCGAGTTCGGTATCGAGGTCCGGCTGTTTGTCGACGATCTCGCCAGTTTCCAGCGCCTGTGTGCGGGCATCGACATCGATGCTGCGCAGCAGACGGTGCAGGGCGTGAAGGTGCGGCACTGGGGGGCTGGCCTTGACGACGCTGGTGGCAACGCTGATTTGCCTGTTGAATCAGTCGCCGATGTGGTGATCGAGGCATTCGGCTGTGCCTTGCCTGCCAGCGTCATTGCCGCCATGGCCAGGCTGCCTCGGCAGCCTGTCTGGATCAATCTCGAATACCTCAGCGCCGAGCCCTGGGTCGAGACATGCCATGAACAGCCATCGCTGTATCCTTCGCTGCCGCTGACCAAATATTTTTTCTTTCCCGGTTTTACCCCCCGTACCGGTGGCTTGCTGCGCGAACGCACGCTGCTGCGCCAGCGCCAGGATTTCCAGAACGATCCGCTGGCTGCGGTCAATTTCCTCGGCTCGCTGGGCCTGGACGCGCAATTGCTGGCAGCGCACAGGACCAGGCGCACACGCATCATGTCGCTGTTCTGTTATCCGGATGCACCGCTGGCGTCGCTGTTTGCCATGCTTGCCGCTTCATCGCATGCCACCTTGTGCCTGGTGCCCGAGGGCGTGGCCGGGGCTGCAGTGAGCGCCTTCCTTGGCAAGCCGGCAGTGCCGGGAGCACTTGCCAGCCGCGGCAAGCTGACCCTGTGCGTGGTGCCGTTCCTCGACCAGCCCGGCTATGACCGCCTGTTATGGTCGTGCGACTTCAATGTGGTGCGTGGCGAAGACAGCCTGGTGCGCGCCATCTGGGCCGGGCGGCCTCTGCTGTGGGATATCTATCCACAGGAAGGGCAGGCACATCTGGTGAAACTCGATGCGCTGCTGGACATCTATACCGCCGGGTTGCCGCTGCCGCTGGCGCTGGCCACGGCACAGGCGTGGCGCGACTGGAGCCGGCGGGCATCGATGAGCGGGCACGAGAGCCTGCTGGCTGCGGATCGCTTGTTGCAGGAACGAGCGGCGACCTGGGCCCCAAGCCTGGCTGCCGATGGCGACCTGGCCAGCAAGCTGATGCGGTTCTTGCAGAATATCGGTTAAAATACGGGGCTTGATTTCTGGATCGCCGGGAATTTCCCCACTATTTACGCATATACGTTATGAAAACCGCACAAGAAGTCCGCGTCGGCAATGTAGTCATGGTCGCCGGCGAACCAATGGTCGTACTGAAGACCGAATACACCAAGTCGGGCCGCAATTCTTCGGTCTGCAAGATGAAGATGAAGAACCTGCTCACCGCTGCCGGCCTGGAATCGGTCTACCGCGCCGATGACAAGTTTGATGTCGTGACGCTGGAACGCAAGGAAGCGACTTATTCCTACTTCGTCGACCCGCTGTACGTTTTCATGGACACCGAGTACAACCAGCATGAAGTCGAAGGTGAAAACCTGGGCGATGCCGGCAACTACCTCGAAGACGGCATGCCGTGCGAAATCACCTTCTACAACGACAAGGCCATCTCGGTCGAGTTGCCCACCACCGTGGTGCGCGAAGTGGTCTACACCGAGCCTGCCGTCAAGGGTGATACCTCGGGCAAGGTCTTGAAGCCTGCCAAGATCGCCACCGGCTTCAACGTTTCGGTGCCGCTGTTTGTCGGCCAGGGCGACAAGATCGAAATCGATACGCGTACTGGCGAATATCGCAGCCGCAGCAAATAAGACCGGCAGCTTGGGCAGAACGACTGGCTCGGGCTGGTTGGGGCAAGACATGTCCGCAAAGCCGCAGCCCCGCCTGCGGTTTTTTTTTGCCCGCACCGGAGTTGCTGCTGCGGCGGCATTGACTGCACAACCCGGCAACGGCTGCACGCCCGGGCTGCCCATCGATTCAGCCGCACGCCGGGCGGCGCCTTTGCCGCGCATGATGATTACAGGTTTTGTTCTACCCGCCGGTGAAGGTGCGCCGGTATTAAACGACATGAATGCGGGCTAATTGCCCTTGGTTCGGGAACTAACTCGGATTCCCACTGACCAAGGGGGGAGCCTCATTTTTTGTCACTGCTCAAGCGGATTACGTCGTTACGACATTTCCACTTATTTTCAAGGCTGCGGCCGGCGCGCCAGGATGCACGTCACCTTGCACAACTCATCGTGTCAACGTGTGTCCTGGCGTGCCAGCGCAGCTTGACCCATTTTCAGGAGAACCCATGTTGCGATCAGAAACTTTATTTGGCAAACGCGAAACGCCAACACCAGCGCCGTCGGCCACGCCGCCGTTGTCCGCTACCGGCGTGCCACCCATCAGTTCTCCGAAGTCGACCTTGTCCAACCACTCACTGAACAACACCATGAATCCAACCGCCGCGCCAGCACCCGTTTCGACCGAACCATCGAGCACCAATGAAATGGGCAGCAAGCTCATCGTTGGACCGAACATCAAGCTCAAGGGCGCTGAAATCACCGATTGCGACACGCTCGTGGTCGAAGGCTATGTCGAAGCAACCATGGACTCGCGCGTCATCCAGATCGCTGACGGCGGTGAATTCAAGGGTTCGGTTGAAGTCGACTTCGCCGAAATCCACGGCACTTTCAACGGTGAACTGACCGTGCGTGAAAAGCTCATCATCCATGCATCGGGCCATGTGACCGGCAAGATCCGTTATGGCAAGCTGGTCATCAACGAAGGCGGCCAACTGTCCGGCGACGTGCAAATGGTCAGCGGCCCGTCGAGCAAGGGTCTGTCGGTTGCCAAGCCAGTACAGAACGTCAGCCAGGCAGTCGGCTGATTTCCTGCGCTGCAGCAGTCTGACGTCAAGGGTTCGACGCCGAACCCTGGCTGTCGATGCCGGGGCCGCCACGCGGCACCTGCATCACTGATCTCGATGATTGCGCTTGATGACTGTGCTTAATCACCGCGCTTGATCACCGCACGCCTTTACCCCACGCTGTCACCCCACGCCTCCACGCACCAAATCCCCGCACTTTTGCAGACCCGATCCACCCCATCATGGTTTTGTCAGGACTGGTTCGTCATGCGACAATGGCCGCCCTGGCCGGCACGGCTTACGTTTCACTCTGAAAAACATGGCATATCCCGAATACATCCTGACGCTTTCCTGCCTCGATCAACGCGGCATTGTGCAGCGCGTTTCCGGTTTCCTTACCGAGCACGGCGCCAACATCATCGATTCAGCGCAATTTGGCGACAGCCATTCGAAACTGTTCTTCATGCGCGTGCATTTTTCCGCCGAGGACAGCGCCATCTCCGACCATGCCATGCGCTCGGAGTTTGCCCTGCTTGCCGACACCATGCAGATGTCCTGGCAGTTACATGATGCGTTCAAGAGGCCGCGCATGCTGTTGATGGTCTCGAAGATCGGTCATTGCCTCAACGATCTGCTGTTTCGCTACAAGAGCGGTTTGCTGCCGGTCGAAATCCCTGCCATCGTCTCCAACCATACCGATTTCTACCAGCTCTCGGCCAGCTACAACATCCCGTTCCATCATCTGCCGCTGGCGCCGGGCGCCGGCCCGCAAGCCAAGGCGGAACAGGAGCGGCGCATTCTGGAAATTGTCGCGCAGAACGATATCGACCTGGTGGTGCTGGCCCGCTACATGCAGATCCTGTCACCGCAGATGTGCGAAGCACTGCGTGGACGCGCCATCAATATCCACCACTCCTTCCTGCCCAGTTTCAAGGGTGCCAAGCCCTACTACCAGGCCCATGAACGCGGTGTGAAGCTCATCGGTGCGACTGCCCACTTCGTCACCGGCGACCTCGATGAAGGGCCGATCATCGAGCAGGGCGTCGAGCGGGTCGACCATGCGATGGACGTCGCCACGCTGACCTCGATTGGCCGCGATGTCGAGTGCGTGGTACTGGCGCGCGCCGTGAAGTGGTTCCTTGAACACCGCATTTTGCTCAACGGGCACAAGACCGTGGTATTCCGGTAGGATGAGCAGCGTGCCGGCATATTGCAGCGCTGGCCAGGCTTGTGATGTTCTTGTCTACCCTACGAGAGATCGATACCGTGCCCGATATGGCCCATCCTGTTGCACTACGCAAGGAATGTCCACCAGGCGCCTGCACCTGCCAGCGCGAATTGCTGGCCGGCGCGCCGCTGGCGCAATGCCGCATCCTGCAGCTGACCGCAATGGAAGAGAAAAAACTCATCGAACGCATCGAAGCGGTCAGCGATCATGCCGGCCTGATGCGGCTGGCGGCGAAGATGGAGCAGATGCTGGGCATGCGTCTGGAGATTGCGCCCGGCGGTCGCGAAGTGCGCAGCATGCGCGGCTTTTCCATCCAGCTGGCGGAGCAGCCGGGCTTGTGCAGGAAAACCCGGCAATCGATCCCGGCGGCAGTACGCAAATGCCTGGAAAACAATCCTGCGATTGCACACGCCATTCTGGACAGTCATGACCTGTTCGGTGGTGAAGGCAGTGGGCAACTTGACGTCGGCGGCAAGCCAGGCGGGCGGGCAGAAGAGGAAGCCGGCGCTGAAGTCCGGGCGATCGAGGAGAGAGTTGCTGCTGCGCCCGCAGCCGCTGCAGCCGACGCATCCCCCGCAGCCGACGCATCCCCCGCAGCCGCCACATCGCCCACAGCCGCCGCATTACCCGCAGCCGACACATCATCCACAGCCGCCGCATCACCCGCAGCGCCCGCAGCGCCGATATCACCTGCCGTGCCCGCAGCCAGCGATTTGCCGGACAACCCGGCTTTTGCCGAGCAGTCCGCGGCGCCTGTCATTGTTCGGCATTCCTGAGCCGGCGTGGCAGCGTCTTCAACGACAACGACGCAAGCATGATCAGGCCGCCAGCCGGCGCCCTGGCGGGCGCTGGCCGGTGGGCGTCAGGCTGGCAACACGCGCTTGAACCAGCGTGCGATGTCCTCGAGTTCTTCTGCCGCCACCGAATGCTGCATCATGTACTCATGCCACTCGACCGGATGACCCAGCTTGACCAGGATGTCGCGGCCCTGTTCGGCGCGCGAAATGGCAATCACCGGATCATGGCGCCCGTGGGCCATGAAGATGGGCGTCTCGTGATTGGCGCCATGCCGTTCGGCTTCCACCAAGGTATGAATCGGCAGGTAACCGGACAGGCACAGCAGACCGCCGAGCTTTTGCGGATGACGCAAGCCGGTTTGCAGCGTCATGGCGCAGCCCTGCGAAAACCCGCCCAGGATGATGCGCTCGGCGGGAATGCCGCGCGCGATCTGGGCGGCGATCAATTCCTCGACCTTGGCTTGCGAGGCGCGCAAGCCGTTTTCATCTTCGCGCCGGGCGATGTCGGTGCCAAGGATGTCGTACCAGGCGCGCATCACGTAACCGCCATTGACAGTCACCGGCATGGTCGGTGCGGTGGGGAAGATGAAACGGATCGGTGCCACGCCTGCCAGGTCGAGTTCCCGCACGATGGGAACAAAATCATTGCCATCGGCACCCAGGCCGTGCAGCCAGATGACGGCGGCGCTGGGGTTTGCTGCGGACTCGACTTCAATGGTTTCAAGCATGACGGATTTCCTGTTCGGGTAGGGCGGTGCTAAGGGTCTGACGGCGGCGCCTTGCGCAGCGCCGATTTGGGGCGAAACACCTTGCAGACATCATCGCGGGTTTCGATGTAGGGTCCGCCGATGAGGTCGATGCAGTATGGAACGGCGGCAAAGATGCCTTGCACCAGCTGCTTGCCATCGGCATCCTTCAAACCCTCCAGCGTTTCGCGGATGGCCTTGGGCTGGCCCGGCAGGTTCATGATCAGCGCAGCATGCTGCGCGGTTTCGCGGATCACGGCAACCTGGCGGGAGAGGATGGCAGTGGGTACGAAGGCCAGGCTGATCTGGCGCATCTGTTCACCAAAGCCGGGCATTTCCTTGCTGGCAACCGCCAGCGTGGCTTGCGGCGTGACGTCGCGGCGCGCCGGCCCGGTGCCGCCGGTGGTGAGCACCAGGTGGCAACCAGCCTGGTCGACCAGTTCGATCAGCGTTTGCTCGATCTGCGTGCCCTCGTCGGCAATGAGCCGGGTTTCCACCTGCCATGGCGACGTCAGGGCGGCGGCAAACCATTGCTGCAGTGCCGGCAGCCCTTGGTCGGCATACACGCCAGCCGAGGCTCGGTCGGAAATCGATACCAGGCCAATGCGCAGCGTCGGGTTGCTGGCCGCATCCAGCGTGGAGCCGTTGTCGGTCGCCGTCGTTGCAGGCTGGCCCGTCAGCGCATTCATCGATTCGCCCGGCATGGTCTGTGCAGGCTTGTCTGCGAACCTCTCTGCATCCGTCCATGCATCCGTCTTTGCATCCTTGTTTGCATCCTTACCTGCCACGTTTTTTGCCGCGTCCATGGGTGATCACGGGTTCGACAATGCCATCGTCGCTGTCTTCGGCGCTGTCGTCATCATCCTGTTCCTGTTCCGCAGGCGCGTCGAAGCCATCGTCGTCATCGGCCTCGAGCTGCGCTTCGGCGCTGGCCTCGGCGGCCACCTTGGCCGCGCCGGCCTGCAATTGCTTGAGCAGCTGGAAAATCTCGCGGTACGCTTTCGGCGGCTTGTTCTCGGCCTGTTCCTTGCGCGCATTGCGAATCAGGGTGCGGGTGTGCTGGACATCGATCTCGGGATATTTGCTTGCCAGTTCGGTCAGCGCGGCATCGTCGGCCAGCAGCTTGTCACGGCGGCGTTCCAGTGCGTGCATGGCAGCCGTATCGGCTTTCGACAATCCTTTCCAGCTGTCGATGGTCTTCTGGATTGCGGCAATTTCTTCTTCATTGAGGGTGCGCATCTTCTTGCCGACATATTGCATCTGCCGGCGCCGGCCCTCGTGGTCCTTGATGTTCTGGCATTCCAGGATGGCGTCGCGCACATCTTCCGGCATCGGTACACGCTTGACGCGCTCGCGCGCTTCGGCAACCAGCTCGGCGCCGAGTTTTTGCAGGGCGGTCATTTCGCGCTTGAGTTGCGATTTGGACGGGCGGTCGTATTCCTGCTCGAACTCGTTCGACTGGAATCCGGTGTTGCCCCGGTTGGCATTTGGCATGATATTCGGTTTGGCGTAAGCCAATCAGTAAACGACTGCTATCATAACTGTTTTAGGCACTTCGAAGAAACCAACTCATGACCGAATCCGTATTTATCCACAGCCAGGACCAGTTGAAACAGCTCGCGCAGGATGTGCTGCGCTATGCCAGGGAGAAGGGCGCCTCGGATGCATCGGTTGATATCAACGAGGGCAGTGGCTTGTCGGTGACGGTACGCAAGGGCAATGTCGAAACCATCGAGCAAAACAAGGACAAGGGCATCGGCGTTACCGTCTACATCGGCAAGCGCGGCGAGGTCCAGCGCGGCAACGCCACCACCTCCGACTTTTCCGAGCGCGCCTTGCGCGACACCGTCGAGGCTGCCTACAACATTGCCCGTTTCACCGCCAAGGATGAATGCGCCGGCCTGCCGGAAGCCGAGCTGCTGGAAATGAATCCGCTCGATCTGGAATTGTGCTACCCCTGGCTGATCAGTGCCGACGACGCCGTCAAGCTGGCGCAGCGCGCCGAGGCTGCCGCCTTTGCCGTCGACAAACGCATCACCAACAGCGATGGCGCCAGCGTGAATGTCGACCAGTCCCATTTCGTCAGCGCCAACTCGCTCGGTTTCATGGGCGGTTATCCGTTTTCGCGCCACACGCTGTCGGTGGCGCCGATTGCCGGACGTGGCAACAACATGCAGCGCGACGACTGGTATTCGTCGATGCGCAACCCGCTTGACCTTGCCGCCCCCGAAGTGATCGGGCGCTATGCGGCCGAGCGCACGCTGGCGCGCCTGAATGCGCGCAAGCTCGACACCCGCAAATGTCCGGTACTGTTCGAAGCACCGCTGGCGGCCGGCTTGCTAGGCGCTTTCGTGCAGGCGGTCTCGGGCAGTTCGCTGTACCGCAAGTCGTCGTTCCTGCTCGACTCGATCGGCACCCAGGTCTTCGGTGCAGACATCCAGATTCATGAAGACCCGCATGTGCGCGGCGCCATCGGTTCATCGTCGTTCGATGAAGAGGGCGTGTCGACAAAAAAGCGCGATGTCGTGCGCGACGGCATTGTGCTCGGTTATTTTCTTTCGTGCTATTCCGCGCGCAAGCTTGGCATGCAGACCACCGGCAATGCCGGCGGCTCGCACAACCTGACGATCACTTCCCGGCTCACCCGGCCGGACGATGATTTCGAAACCATGCTGAGGAAACTCGATACCGGTCTGCTGGTAACGGAATTGATGGGGCAGGGCGTCAATTATGTTACGGGCGATTATTCGCGCGGCGCTTCCGGTTACTGGGTCGAGAAAGGCGTGATCCAGTATCCGGTGGAAGAAATCACGATCGCCGGCAACATGAAGGACATGTTGCGGCAGATCGTTGCCATCGGTGCCGATGTCCTGGTACGCGGCACCAAGGTGACCGGCTCGATCCTGCTGGAACAAATGACGGTGGCAGGAGGCTGATTCCTTTCCCGAAAATGACAGTGGCCTGCCGATGTGCAGAGCGGCATGCTGAGCGAAGGGTGACAGCGTCAGGCCGTGGTGGCTTTGAATGGGTCAGTGCGCCGATTCCAGTTCCGCGATGGCGCTGTCGAGCTGTTTTTTCAAGTCATCCATGATCGCCTCGGATGGTGCTGCAGCCTGCGGATTTTCAGTCGGCTTGCTGTTGAACTGGCCGTAGGGCGTCGGCTGCGGCACTGGCACCGGCCGCCCGACACTGGCCAGCTGCCCTGGCAATCAGCGGGTGGTCAAAATGTCGGATCGAGTTCGCCCGAAGCCTGATACAGCGCCCGCGCGTTGCTCAGGCGTTGTTCCACCCGCTGCAATTGTTCGAGCAACAGCCTGCGAATGTCCGGATCGGTGACTTCCGCCGCGCTGGCCCGCAAGACGCGCTGCGAAACAGCAGCCTCGTTTTCGGCCTGCTGCAACTGCTGCAGTGGCGTGGCAACCGGATCTTCGGTCCTGCCAAACGGCGCGCGCAGGAAATTGCCGAAGTTTGCCACGTGGTTGCGCAGCTGGTCGACCGGTGGCAGGGCATTCATGAGCCAGGCCATCGGGTCGGCATCGTCTTCACTGGGCGGCGACGGCGGCAAGATGCCATCGGTGGGCAGACCATAGACCGCATTGCGGTAGAACAGTACTTCCTCATCGCTCGGTTCCTCTCCCAGGACTTGACGCCCATATTCGCGTGCCTCTGCCAGCGTGTCGATGTCCCACTGGCTGCCGCTTGCCTGCCATGGCGCCGCCTCGAGCGAGATCGGCGCGCCACCAGCGGACCACATGCGCGAGACATGCCGGCTGGCCGTCACATGAAATGGCGTGAGCGCTTCCAGCCCCTCATCGATGGCCTCTTCAAGTTCACCGATCACCGTCAGACACGCCGCCTTCACAGCCGCAGTTTTGCCCGGTGCGGCTGGCTGTCGATGTTCCTCGAACAATCTGGCAATCGCATCCTGCAGCGGCTTGATCAATTTCGCTTCTCCGGCGTTGTCCTCGTCGCTGGCGATCTGCATGACCGCCTGCACCAGTTCATCGAATGCGATGCCATCGGTGTGACGCATGGCCTCGTCACCTGCGGGGAAGAAGGGCGCACAAGATGCACTTCCTGCTCGGGCACCAGGCCCGGTGACGGTGACCGTGGCGCCTGTTGTGCGGCGACCCTGCCGAGGAAATTCTCCCTGCCGCGATGCACATTGGCTTGAGCGACTTGCTCATTTGCGGCTGCCGGCACCCTCTGGCTGGCCGGGCCGGCGAGAGCCGGTTGACCTTGCTGCCAGTCGGGGATGGGCGGTGGTGTGCCGGCAGTGATGCGGGGAGAGGGCATGGCAATCCTGTCAAAAGCAGGTGAATGGCTGGAATTGGATGTTAGTGGATTTACAACACAAACAGTTCCATCAAAAGATCGGTGGGCGCGGCGACATCGATGTGTCTTGCGCGAGGATCGGCATGGCTTCGGTCCCGTTCCCGCTCCAGTTCCAAGTCTGGGCCTGGCAGCAAACGCCGGCACGGTTTGCCGCTGCTGGCAGGCATTTTGAGACAGGTTAAAAAAAACGCTCTGTCACCAGATAGGGGACAGAGCGTTTTCGATGTGCGGCAGCTGGCGTTCCGCCGGCTGTTGCGGGCGTCAGGCGCGTTTGATCAGGCGCAGGATGAAAATCAGGATGATGGCGCCAATGGTTGCCACCACGATGCTGCCCAGCATGCCGCCGCCGGCAGAAATACCCAGCTGGCCAAACAGGAAGCCACCCAGCAGCGCACCAAGGATACCGACGACCATGTCACCGATAATGCCGAACCCGCCGCCCTTGACCAGCATGCCGGCAAGCCAGCCGGCGATCAAGCCAATCAAAATAAACCAGAGTAATTCCATTTTCATCTCCCTTGTCGCTGAGGCATCGAAGACCCACGGCCGTCGTCTGTCTCAGTCATGCCACTTTATATGCCGAGTCGGCCGCCTCTGACCAGCAGGAAATGTTAGTTTATTGATATCGCACAACGCGCGCTGGCTGTTCCGGCGCGCTTCCTTCCAGCCCCTGGGTCCCCAATCCCGCGTTCCGACAGGGGCATGCTTACTGCAGCAGCGAACGCAGGCGGGCAATTGCCAGACGCACTTGTGCCGGTGCCGTGCCGCCGACATGATTGCGCGCCGCAACCGACCCTTCCAGCGTCAGGACATCGAAGATATCCTGTTCGACGAGTGGTGAAAATGTCTGCATTTCTGCCAGGCTCATGTCCGACAGATCACAGCCCCGGTCGACGCAGATGCGCACTGCGTGGGCCACTGCTTCATGGGCATCGCGAAACGGCAACCCTTTCTTGACCAGGTAGTCGGCCAGGTCGGTCGCGGTGGCATAGCCCTGCAAGGCGGCCGCACGCATGGCATCGGGCTTGACCGTGATGCCGCGCGCCATGTCGGCAAAGATGCGCAGGGTGTCGGTGACGGTGTCGACGGTATCGAACAATGGTTCCTTGTCTTCCTGGTTATCCTTGTTGTAGGCCAGCGGCTGGCCTTTCATCAAGGTCAGCAGTGCCACCAGGTGGCCATTCACCCGTCCGGTCTTGCCGCGTGCCAGTTCCGGCACATCGGGATTTTTCTTTTGCGGCATGATCGACGAGCCGGTGCAAAAACGGTCGGCCAGGTCGATGAAGCCCACGCGTGGACTCATCCAGATCACCAGTTCTTCCGACATGCGCGAAACATGCGTCATGATCAGCGCCGCCGCGGCGCAGAATTCGATGGCAAAGTCGCGGTCCGAGACAGCGTCGAGCGAGTTGTGGCAAACGTCGTCGAAACCGAGGGTGAATGCCACGCGCTGGCGGTCGATCGGGAAGGTGGTGCCTGCCAGGGCGGCGGCGCCCAGCGGCAGTCGATTGACGCGCTTGCGGCAATCGGCCAGCCGTTCGGCATCGCGGCCGAACATTTCCACATACGCCAGCATGTGGTGGCCAAAGGTCACTGGCTGGGCAACCTGCATGTGGGTGAAGCCGGGCAGGATGGTGCCGGCATGCAGTTCCGCCAGATCGACCAGGGCCAGGCGCAGCTCGCGCAGCAGGGCGAGAATGTCGTCGATGGCGCCACGCAGGTAGAGGCGGATATCGGTTGCCACCTGGTCGTTGCGCGAACGTCCGGTATGCAGGCGCTTGCCGGCGTCGCCGACCAGTTCAGTCAGGCGCTTTTCAATGTTCAGGTGGACATCTTCCAGGTCGAGCTGCCAGGTGAAGTCGCCGGCCTCGATTTCGGCCTTGATCTGCGCCATGCCGCGTTCGATCTCGCTGCGGTCGGCCTGGCTGATGATGCCTTGCCCGGCCAGCATTTCGGCATGGGCAAGCGAGCCCTGGATGTCGACCTGCGCCAGGCGCTTGTCGAAAAACACCGAAGCGGTGTAGCGTTTGACCAGGTCGGAAACCGGTTCGGAAAAGCGGGCCGACCAGGCCTCGCCCTTTTTGGAAAATTGATCTGTCATGGTTGGCTTTCATTGAATTGCGTGATTATAAGTTATGGCAACAGCAGCCGTACCGGCCTTGCCTTGGACTGGCACAGGACTTGCGCGCGGCCAGTCGTGTCCAATCCCTGCATGATCCGGCTGCCAGGCGCGCGCCGCTGCTGGCATAATCGTCGTGCAGGCTGCGACGCCGCCGCGTTCGCTGCCAGATGCACCAGAGTCCACCCTTGCGCAAGGTCGTCTTCATGCCCGACATTCCTACTCCCGTGGAGGGTTCCGCATCGCCAGCCACGGCAAGCCCGGCGCTGCACGAAGGCAGGCAGGACAGCCAGGAAACGCATCAACGCCGCTTGCGCGCGCAAGAGACCGTCATTCCTGATTGCTGCAATCTGGGCGTGGTGGTGCGCACGCTCATGGCGGTCAATGGCGCCGCGCTGGCAGCCACCTTGCTGCGCAGTGAAAGCCTGTGGGCCGGCGTGAGCCTGTTTCTGGAATCCTCGTTCCTGCTCGAACTGGCCACCCTGAGTTCGCTGCTGGCGCTGTGCACCCTGCGCCGGCCACTGTCCTGCCTGGCACCGGTAATGCAGCGCATGCTTTGCGCAGCGATTCCGCTCTTGCTGACGGCGGCACTGATCCTCCTTCTTCGTGCTTACGAGCCTTTCCTGTCGCGCTATTCCGGCTGGAGCCTGGCGCAGGGCGTGCTGGGCGCTGCATTGGGGGCCGCGGTGCTGCAGCACTATTTCGAGTTGCGCCAGCGCGCGTTTTCCCCCGCGCTGGCGCAAGCCCGGCTGGCGGCGCTGCAAGCGCGCATTCGCCCACACTTCCTGTTCAACAGCCTCAATGCAGTCTTGTCGCTCATCCGCAGCGAGCCACGCCAGGCCGAGCGCGCGCTGGAGGATCTGTGCGACCTGTTTCGCGTGCTGCTGCGCGACGCCCGCGACATGGGCAGCCTGGAGCAGGAAATCCACCTTTGCCGGCAGTACCTGGCGATGGAGCAGCTGCGCCTGGGCCAGCGCCTGCAGGTGGAATGGGAACTGGTCAACCTCAGTGAAGAGGTGCTGGCGCGGGCACGCATTCCCTCCCTGTTGCTGCAGCCCCTGGTCGAAAACGCCGTCCATCACGGGGTCGAGCCAGTCAATGTGCCGGTGAAAGTAATGATTCGGGTGGCCCGTGTCATGGAACGTATTGAAATCACGCTCGTCAACCCTTACCATGTGGGCGCGAGCTCGGGCGGCAACCACATGGCGCTGGCGAACATTCGTGAACGGCTGCTGTTGCTCTTCGATGTCGAGGCAAGCTTGAGTACGGCCGTGGTGGCGGGACATTTCGAAGTCCGCCTGCGTATTCCCTATACCAAAGGTTAGGGTGGGACAGTGATGCTGCAGTGACGCCTTGGCAGTTGTGCCGTGAATCTGGTGCCGAGAATCTGACGCTGCGCACCTGACGCTGTGAAGGGGACGCTGTGGAGGTGACGCTGTGAGGTGACGCTGTGAGGTGACCCTGTGAAGCCGGAACGTTGAAAACAAATCGTTGAAAATTGAAGTTTTGAAACGAAGCCTGGCTGGCGAAGTTGGTGAAACAAAGCGGTGGAAGAGCGTTGTAAAACGAAAGCCGTGAAACCGAAGCCGTGATAGACAAGTTGTGAAAGCGGAGCTGTAAAACCGAAGCCGAGAAAACGACGCCGTGAAAGCGGAGCTGTGAAACCGAAGCCGTGAAGCCATGGCTGTGACACTGAAACCGTAAACCTGCTGCCTTAAAAAGCAACGCTGTGAGGACGCCGATGATTCCCCGCCTGTTCATGGTCGACGACGAAGCGCCTGCGCGCGCACGACTGAAGATGCTGCTCTGCGATATCGCCTTGTCATGTCCCCATGAGCTGGGTGGTGAAGCCAGCCATGCCCAGGCCGCCATGGAGGGCATTACGCGCCTGCGCCCCGACATCGTTCTGATGGATGTGCAAATGCCGGGCTTGAACGGTCTCGATCTGGCCAGCGCCCTGGCGCGCGCTGCCGCAGAGCAGGACGGTTCCTGGACGCCTGCCATCATTTTCATCAGCGCCTTTGAAGAGCACGCCTTGCGTGCGTTCGAGGTCCAGGCCTTCGACTACCTGCTCAAGCCGGTGCGTGCCGAACGGCTGGAACTGGCCATTCGCCGCGTCTGTGCCTTGCGTGCGCCGCTTGAAAACCTGGCCAGCGCCAATGTCGCTGCGCTGCCGCCGGCAAGCAGGCGCCGGCATTTCTCCGTGCATGAACGCGACCGAACCTTGCTGGTGCCGGTGACCGATATCATTTATCTCAAAGCGGAATTGAAGTATGTCACGCTGCGCACGGCCTCGCGCGAGTACCTGATCGAGGAATCACTGAGCTCCATCGAAGAGGAATTCACCGACCTGTTCGTGCGTGTGCATCGCAATGCCTTGGCTGCCCGGGTCGCCATTGCCGGCGTCGAGCGCGGCGGTGGCAGCATCGATGCGGAAAACGAGGGCGACAAGACGCAGGAACCCTGGCAACTGGTGCTCCGCAATGTCACCGAGCGCCTGCCGATCTCGCGCCGGCAGTGGCCGACGGTCAAGGCACTGGTGCGATAGGACCTGCGTCATCGCGGCTGCGCGGCTGCAGGCGGGATGCAGGATGCGGTTTGTTCAGCTCGTTTCCACGCCGTGCCAGAATGCCAGACAGCCGGCAATTTCCTTGGCCGCCTCCTTGGGCTGCGGATAATACCAGGCTGCATCGGCATTGACCTTGCCTTCGACGACGACGTTGTAGTAACTGGCCGTGCCTTTCCAGGCGCAGACTGTGCGGGTCTGACTGGGCTGCAAAAATTCCATCGCGACGCAGTCGGCTGGAAAATACGTGTTGCCTTCGACGATACTGATTCGTTCTTGCGCAGCCTGCGCAATGACGCGGCCATTCCATCTGGCTGTTGGCATGTCTGTTCTCCCGATTGACTGCAAAAAACTCGATTACAGTAGCATATCGACCGGCGTGTCGCCGGCTTGTTCAATTTGCCAAGGATCGTCGTCGTCATGAAATACCTGATGGGTTATTCCGAGGCCATCCGCACCCAGGTGCAGAAACTCATCGAAGAAGACAGGCTTGGAACGGTATTGCAGACGCGCTACGGTGCAGCCCATGACATTCGCACCGACAAGGCCCTGTACCAGTTCGTCACCGGACTCAAAAATACCCACATCCGCAATGGTGACCAGATCAACAAGGTCGCCTTCGACAGCAAGATCCATGTTATCAAGCATGCACTTGGCCTGCATACCTCGATCTCGCGCGTGCAGGGCAACAAGCTCAAGGCCAAACACGAGATCAGTGTCGCCACGCTGTTCAAGAACGTGCCGATCGAATTCCTGACCATGATTGCCGTACACGAACTCGCGCACCTGAAGGAAAAGGAACACGACAAGGCGTTCTACAAACTGTGCACCTACATGGAACCGCATTACCATCAATACGAACTCGACTTGCGTCTTTACCTGACCCACCTCGACGCCAACGGAAAGGCGCTGTGGTCCGGTGGCCGTGGCGAGACCATCGTGCAACTGGTGTAGACGTCGGCGCCGCAAGTCGGCAAGGCTCGCGTGGTGCAGCTTGTCGGCCAGGGGCCGTCGACCTGATGCAAGCGATGCCGGCCGGCCTGGTCATCCGGTATTGCGCAGGCCGGCCGCCACGCCATTGATCGACAGATAAATGCCACGGTGGACACGTTCATCAATGGCCGCGCCGGCGCTGGCCTGGGCCCGGTTGCGCTTGATCAGTTCGACCTGCAGGTGATTCAGGGGGTCGAGATAGGCAAAGCGGTTCTTGATCGAACGTGCCAGCAGCGGGTCGCCCGCGAGCCGCTCGCGTGCGCCGGTGATCTGGGTCAGGCAGGCGCAGGTGCTCTCGTGCTCGGCAACGATGCGCTGGAAGATGGTGCTGCGCAGTTTGCGGTCCTTGACCAGGCCGGCATAGCGCGACGCCACTGCCAGGTCGGTTTTCGACAGCACCATGTCCATGTTCGAGAGCAGGGTGGCAAAGAAGGGCCATTGTTTTGCCATCTGGCGCAGCTGCGCCTTGCGCGCCGCTTTTTCCCTGGCCGAACCTTCGGCCAGCCAGGAAGTGACGGCACTGCCGAAGCCGTACCAGCCTGGCAGCAGCAGGCGGCACTGCCCCCATGAAAATCCCCACGGGATGGCACGCAGGTCTTCGATGCGCTGGCTGGCCTTGCGCGAAGCCGGGCGCGAACCGATGTTGAGCTGGGCAATTTCGGCAATCGGCGTGGCGGCAAAAAAATAGTCGGTGAAACCCGGCGTTTCATAGACCAAGTGGCGATAAGCCAGGTAGGCGCGCTGCGAAAGTTCATCCATTACCGCTTCGAACCCGGCCAGATCCTCGGCCGGCTTGCCGGCCCCCAGCGGCGGTGCCAGGCTTGCTTCGAGCGTGGCGGCAACCATCAGTTCGAGATTGCGCCGGCCAATGCCGGGATTGGCAAATTTCGAGGAAATGGTTTCGCCCTGTTCGGTCAGGCGAATCTGGCCGTTGACGGTGCCGGCCGGCTGGGCGCGGATGGCTTCGTAGCTGGGTCCGCCGCCACGGCCCACCGTGCCGCCGCGGCCATGGAACAGGCGCAGCTTGATGCCGGCGCGGTCGAATATCCGTACCAGTTCGGTTTCGGCCTTGTAGAGTTCCCAGTTCGAAGTCAGGAAACCGCCATCCTTGTTGGAGTCAGAATAACCGAGCATGACCTCCTGCAGCGCACCTTGCTGGGCGATCAGGCTGCGCACCAGGGGCAATGCCATCCACTGTTCCATGATGGTGGCGGCCAGGCGCAGGTCGGGAATGGTTTCGAACAGCGGGATGACCATCAATTCGTGGCGCAACAGCGCGGCTCCAGCCTTGCTGCTGTGGGGGGCGGCGGTTTCCGCACTGGCGCCGCGGCTGTGTGCGTTGCCGGCGCTGCCGGCAGCGCTGGTGCTGTCTTCGCTTGCCGTCCCGCGCGCAGCTGGTTGCGGGGCGGCCTTCGATTGCTGGCGCAGCAAGCCGGTTTCCTTTTGCAGCACCAGCACTTCCAGCAGATCGGAAACTGCCTCGGTGTGCGAAATGATGTAGTTGCGAATAGCCCGTTCTCCATAGCGCTGGCGAATTCCGGCAGCCGCGCGCAGAACCGCCAGTTCGCTGTTGGTTTCATCGTCGTAGTCGAGGTAGGGCGAATGCAGCAGCGCCGGGCGTGCCAGTTCGGCCAGCAGCAGGTCGACCTTGCGCTGTTCAGGCAGGGCGGCATAGTCGTCTACGACGCCGGCGCGGGCAAACAGTTGCGTCAGCACCCGTTCGTGCACATCGCTGCTCTGGCGCATGTCCAGCGTGGCCAGATGAAACCCGAAGATGGCGGCGGCGCGCGCGAGCTGCGCCAGGCGCGGCTTGATCAGCGCCGCGCCGAAGTTCTGCTGCAGCGAATCGACCACGACCTGCAGTTCCGAAGCAAACTCGCCGGCTTCAACATACGGGGCGGCGGCGCCAACTTCCTTGCGCAGGATGTTGCTGGCGCCCAGTGCCCGGGCAGTGGCGGCCAGCCTGGCATAGATGCCGATCAGCACGCGCCGGTAAGGTTCGTCGTTGCGGTGTGACGAGACGTCCGGCGATCGTTCAGCCAGCGCCAGCAGCGCTTTGCTCACCGGCACCAGCAGCGTGGAGACCGACAGTTCGGCGCCCAGTGCATGGACTTCGTTGAGATAGAAGTCGAGGATGGTGGTGGACTGCCGCGCCAGTGCATGCTGCATGGTGCCGGCATTGACATTCGGATTGCCATCGCGGTCGCCACCGATCCAGCTGCCCATCTGCACGAAGTCCGGCAGGGCAGGGGGCGACCCACCAGAGAGGGCGGCAGCTGCGCCGCGCCTGCCGGTAACCCCCTTGCGCTGCGCATGGATGGCCAGTTCATCTTCGATGTCGGCATACAGCGCGGGCAGCTCGCGCAGGAAGGTGATGCGGTAGAACGACAGCGCATTCTCGATTTCGTCGGCAACCGTCAACTTGTTATATCGCAGCATGCGGGTTTGCCACAAGGTCGTCACCTGGGCAAACAGCAGTGCCTCGTTTTGCTCCAGTTCCCTGGGTGTGTGCGGCAGGTCGCGTTCGGCCAGCAGCCGCGCAATCTCGTGTTCGGCGTCGAGGATGCTCTTGCGCTGCACTTCGGTTGGATGGGCAGTGAGGACTGGCGATATCAGCGCTTGGCTGAAAAATTGCTGGATGGCGGCAGGCTGTACGCCGGCCTCGCCGAGCTGTGCCAGGGCATGGGCGATGCTGCCCTGGGTCGGCAGCGACCCGGCCAGCAGATCGGCGCGGCGGCGGCGGTTGTGGTGCTGGTCCTCGGCGATGTTGGCGAGGTGGGAAAAATAGGAAAATGCCCTGACGACGGAAATGGTTTGTTCTCGCGAGAGTTTTTTCAGCAGGCTGTCAAGGTCGGCGCCGGCCTGGTGGTCGGCATCGCGGCGAAACAGCACGGCTTTCTGGCGAATGGCTTCGACCACCTCGAAGACCGCCGCACCCTCCTGCTGGCGCAGGACATCGCCAAGCAGGCGGCCGAGCAGGCGAATGTCATCCTTCAAAGGGATTTCGGTGGCATCTGCAGCGCCTCGCCTGGCTGGCGTACGGCCCACAGGCAAGGCTGATTCTTGTGTTCTCATCGGTTCGCAAGCTCCTTGTGACCAGGCAAAACCTGACTATGCCTGCGTGATAAAATCCTGCCGCAGCGGTTCTTGTACAACGTTCCAGCACCGCGCCACGATGGCGCTGCCGGCCCCGCGTTCGCCGTGCGAAGGCGCTGTGCCTGGAATAAGGCGCGCGTTACAGCGTCCTTGGTGCAATGACCCGTGCAGCGTACCTGGTGCATCCTACTCCCATCCTGCAGGGCTCTGGCCTGATGCAGGTCAACTGCGAAAGTCCCAACTTGAATCCAGCCTTTGCAGGAAAA
>JBPBPY010000507.1:0-48021 GCA_050954505.1 Janthinobacterium lividum | reverse complement strand
TTTGCAAGCCAAGTGGTCAATAATGCGGGGTTTCCCGATAAAATGCCAACCTGATTAAACGATTCCCGGCGCCGGACTGCGGCATGGGCAAGAATAGGAATTGCGGGTACATGAAACTATCGGTCATCATCATCACGAAGAACGAAGCAGGCAATCTGCAGGCCTGCCTGGACAGTGTCGCGTTTGCAAGCCAGTGGATTATAGTGGATTCGGGCAGCACCGATGCCACCGTCGCAATTGCCCGCGCAGCCGGCGCGACCGTGATCGAAACAGCGGACTGGCCCGGCTTCGGCATGCAGAAAAACCGCGCGCTCGATGCCGCCACCGGCGACTGGATCCTGTCGCTCGACGCCGATGAGCGTATTCCCGAGACCTTGCGCGAGGAAATCGTTGCAGCCATGGATAGTGGCACCCACACTGCCTATGCCCTGCCCCGGCTGTCGAGCTTCTGCGGCCGTTTTGTTCATCATGCAGGCTGGCATCCCGATTACATCGTGCGTTTGTTCAAGCGCGGCAGCGCCCGCTTTTCCAGCGACCTGGTGCATGAAAGCGTGGTCGTCGATGGCAAGCCTGCCAGCGCCGAAAACGATGCCCGGGTCGGCAAGCTGCGTACCCCCATGATCCATTACAGCTACCGCGATGATGAAACCGTGCTGCGCAAGCTGGACCAGTATTCCACGCTCGGCGCACGCCAGGCTTTCCATGCCGGCAAGCGCAGCGGCTACGCGACCGCACTGGCCCATTCGCTGGCGGCCTTCATCCGCTCGTATGTCTTCAAGCGCGGCTTTCTCGACGGCGCTGCCGGTTTGATGGTATCGATCTCGTCTGCGGAAAGCACCTATCACAAATATTTCAAGCTCATGCTGCTGTGCGAAGCGGAACGGCAGGCATCATGACGACATCCGCAAGTCCATCGCACGCGCAGCAAAGCCGCGCCGCCATTGCCAGGGCACGCGTTCTGATCTGCCGTACCGACAATATCGGCGACGTGGTGCTGACCCTGCCGCTGGCGGGTTATCTGAAACAGCGTTTTCCCGGCTTCCGGATTTCCTTTTTGTGCCGCGGCTATGCAGCACCTGTGGTGCGCTGCTGTACGGCAGTCGATGAAGTCATCGAAGTCGAGACGCTCGATGACCCGGTCGCCTATTTCGCACGGGCCGGATTCGATGTCATCATCTTTTCCAAACCCGACAAGCACCTGGCCAAGGCGGCCAAGGCCGCGCGCATTCCGCAGCGCGTGGGCACCAGCCATCGCTGGTACCACTGGCTGTATGCAAACCGGCTGGCGCATTTCTCGCGCGTGAAATCGAACCTGCATGAAGCCCAGCTGAACTTTGCCTTGCTGCGCCCACTGGGCATCAAGCACATGCCGGCGCTGGAAGACATCGTACCGCTCTACAGCTTGCGCGCGCCGCTCTACCAGCGCGAACCGGGCATCGACACGGGTGACTTCAATCTGGTGCTGCATCCGAAATCGAATGGCAACGGGCGCGAATGGCCGCTGGCGCACTACACCGAGCTGGCACGCCTGCTGCAGCGGCATGCCGACGTGCGCATCTGGGTCACCGGCAGCAAGGCCGAGGGTGCCGGGCTGGCAGAAGATGCGCAAGAGCTCCTGGCCATGCCCAATGTGATGGATGTCTGCGGCCGTTTCGACCTTGGCGAGCTGGCCGCCTTCATCAACCTGGCCGATGGCCTGGTCGCCAGCGGCACCGGCCCCATGCATCTGTCGGCGGCTCTAGGCCGGGCAACGCTGGGCCTGTTTCCACCGGTTCGGCCCATCGACCCCGGCCGCTGGGGTGCGCTGGGTGCGCGGGCCACCTCGCTGGCGCAAGAGCAGCCGTGCAACGGCTGCAACGACGCGGCATGCTGCAGCTGCATGGTCAGCATCACGCCGGAACAGGTGGCTGACGTGGTGCTGGGCTGGCGTGCGCAAAAACGCGCCGGCAAACCGGTGTTGCCGGGCGCGGTCTGAAGGGGCGTCACACAGCCAGTTTTGCCGCCACCTCGATGCATGCGGCAACCTGGTCGCCGATCGGTACCGGCACGGCGACCTCGCCGCGCAACGCCGCAGCGATCCATGCTGCAGTGGTGGCCGCATCGCTGGCTGCCGGCAGCTCGGGCAGCTCGTCGACCGGCGCTGCGCGCTCCACCAGCGTGGTGCGGGAGCCTGCATGGAACCATTCGATCTGTTGCGCACGCCTGGCATTGGCAACCGTTTCTCCCTCGGTGCCGCGCATGAGGAAAGCATCGCCACGGCCATGCGGTGCGGCAGTGGTGAAATAGTCACTCAGCATCTGCAGGTACTCGGGATGCGTGTATGACGACAGCCGCAGCGCCGGCCCGGCAAACGGCTGCATGATCTTCACCAGCGTGTGGGTTGAATTGCGCACGCCAAGAATGCGCCGCATCGACAGCAAACGCGCGAGTTTAGGCGCCAGGATTTCGATGGGCAGGAAAACAGGCTGGCCACTGGCAAAACCTTGTTGCGCCTGCGCCAGGCTGCCAGCCACGCCAATGCCCATGGCAGTGAGGATTTCTGCGCTGGTGACCCGGCCAGGGTCGCTAGTGACGCCATGCATCAGGACCGGCACACCCTGGCGCGCCAGCAGCAAGGCCAGCAGCGGCGTCAGGTTGGGCATCTGGCGCGAACCGTTGTAACAGGGAATGACCACCGGTGCATGGCGCGCCGATGGCAACGCCAAAAGCTCGAAGGAGGCTTCGGCAGCATCGAGAAAACCGGCAATCTCTGCCACCGATTCCCCCTTGATGCGCATGGCAAGCATCAGGCCGCCCAGCTCCAGGTCGGACACGCGGCCATCGAGCATGGCGGCAAACAAAGTCCGGGCATCTTCCCGCACAAGGCTGCGAGCGCCCTTTTTGCCGCGCCCGATTTCCTTGATAAAACGCGCGGCTGCAAACGCGCCATCGTCGGCACCGGCTTGCGCTTGCCGGCTTGTTTGCCGCGCCAGTGCCGGCGCTGCGTTGAGTTCATCGTTCGGGTGTTGCGCCAGAGCCGGCGCTGCGTTCTGCAATACATCGTGCGCTGCATGGTCGGAAGGTCTCACGGGTGTATCCATTGCGGTTTATTGATCTTGGCAAGAGATTACACCACTGGCGAGCCCAGGCACCGGAAACCGCGCCGGGCCCGCGTCTTCAGTCCGGGAAAATGACGCTGTGCCCGCCTGCGGGTCAGGCCGCGTCCTTGCCCGGATGCGCCTGCCGATGGTAAAGGAATTCCAGTACCGCCGAACGGCACGCCATGTAATGCGGGTCGGCGGCCAGCGCCACGCGTTCGCGTGGACGCGCCAGGCCGACATCGAGGATGTCGCCGATGGTGGCAGAGGGACCATTGGTCATCATGACGATGCGGTCCGACAGCAGCACCGCTTCATCGACATCGTGGGTCACCATGACCACGGTGGAGCCGGTCTTGACGACCATCTTCAACAGCTCGTCCTGCAGATGGGCGCGCGTGAGTGCATCGAGGGCGCCGAATGGCTCGTCCATCAACAGTACCTTGGGTTCCATCGACAGGGCGCGGGCAATGCCCACACGCTGTTTCATGCCGCCGGAAATTTCATTCGGGCGCTTGCCTTCGGCATGGGTCAGTCCGACCAGGGCCAGCGCACTGCGGGTGCGTTCACGCAGCTGCGTGCGGTTTTCCGTGCTGCCGAAAACCCGCTCGACGGCCAGATAGACATTTTCGCTGCAGGTCAGCCAGGGCAGCAGAGAGTGATTCTGGAACACCACGCCGCGCTCGGGCGACGGGCCGGCAATTTCCCGGTTGGCACACAGCAGCACGCCTTCGGTGGCCATGAGCAGACCGGCGATCAGGTTGAGCAGGGTCGACTTGCCACAGCCCGAGTGGCCGATCAAGGTGATGAACTCGCCTTTGGCAACGGTGAGATTGACATCGACAAGCGCCTGGAACACGCCCTTGCGGGTGTTGAAGGACATGCCGGCATGCTGGATTTCGATGATGTTGTTTGCAGGCGAGTGCATGGTCATGGTCCTCAGCTTTTCACATCTTCGTAGGTAAACGCACGGGCAATTGCCATCAGGCCCTGCTCAAGCATCAGACCCACCAGGCCGATGGCAAAGATGGCGATGATGATGTGCGGGACATTCAGATTGTTCCACTCGTCCCAGACCCAGAAACCGATACCGACACCGCCGGTGAGCATTTCCGCCGCCACGATCACCAGCCAGGCGGTGCCGATCGACAGCCGCACGCCTGTAAGCATGTAGGGCAGTACCGAGGGAAACAGGATCTTGGTGAGGATCTTCCATTCCGACAGGTTGAGGACCTTGGCGACATTCATGTAGTCCTGCGGCACGCGCTGCACGCCGACAGCGGTATTGATGATCATTGGCCAGATGGAACAGATGAAGATGGCCCAGATCGAGGCAGGATTGGCAGACTTGAATACCAGCAGGCCGATCGGCAGCCAGGCCAGCGGCGAGACCGGCTTGAGGATGCTGATGATGGGACCGAACATGGCGGACATGAACTTGAAGCGGCCAATGACGAAGCCCAATGGAATGCCGACCACGGCAGCCAGGCCGAAGCCGTATGCCACCCGCAGCAGCGAGGCCAGGATGTTCCAGCCTATGCCCTGGTCATTCGGTCCCTTGCGATAAAACGGATCGGAAAAGATTTTCACTGCTTCGACCGATGTCAGCGCTGGCGACGGAATGCTGCCCTTGGTGAGTACCGAGACGATTTCCCAGAACAGCACCATGACGGCCAGCCCGATCAGTGGCGGCACCACGAAGGCCAGGAAAGGCCGCAGCGAACGGGCCGGCCTGACGCTGCCGGCGACCGTTGCACGCGGCATCGCTGCAGTGCCCTGGCTTGGCGGCACCGGCGCCAAGCCGGCAGCGGTCCCTTGCGCCGTGGCCACGGCGCCTGGCCCTGGCATGCTCTCGCCGGCATTGGCGAGCAGACCGGTTTCCTTGTTCATCGCGATACTCATCAGGGTTTCCTTTCGTTTGCGTTGACCGCCCTGCCACCCACTGCCATTCTCTTTCTGCCACTGACAGCCACTGACAGCCACTGACGGCCGCTGACAGCCGCTGACAGCCGTTGCCGCCAGCCCGACACTCAGGCGCGCACCTTGAACGAGGCTGCATAGGCGGCCGGATTTTTGCCGTCCCAGACCACGCCATCGAGCAGTTTTGCGCTGCGCATCGGGTCCTTGGGTACCGGCGTCCTGGTCTGGGTGGCAGCGTCCTTGTAGAGGTCGATGCGGTTGATCGATTTGGCCACGGCCAGGTAGTCGACATCGGCCTTGATCAGGCCCCAGCGTTTTTGCTGGGTCAGGAACCACATGCCGTCGGACAGGTAGGGAAAGTTCACCAGGCCGTTGTTGTAGAACTTCATGTAGTTGGGGTCGTCCCAGCTCTTGCCCATGCCATTGGTATAGCGGCCAAGAATGCGCTGGTTGATGACATCGGCCGAGGTATTCACATACGATTTGTCGGCAATGGTTTCAGCCATCTTGTTTTTGTTCGACAGCGAGGCATCGATCCACTTGCTGGCTTCGAGCACGGCGGCAGTCAATGCCCGTGCCGTATTGGGATACTTGGCGACCCATTCCGACGTGGTGCCCAGGACTTTTTCAGGATGGTCTTTCCAGATGTCCTGGGTGGTGATGGCGGTCATGCCGATGCCATCGACAATGGCGCGCGCACCCCAGGGTTCGCCTACGCAATAGCCGTCCATGTTTCCGACCCGCATGTTGGCAACCATTTGCGGCGGCGGCACGGTGATGACCTTGGCATCGTTGATCGGGTTGATGCCGTTGGCAGCAAGCCAGTAATACAGCCACATGGCATGGGTGCCGGTGGGGAAAGTCTGGGCAAAGGTGTATTCGCGTTTTTCGCGTGCCATCAGTTTGGCCAGACCGGCGCCATCGACGGCGCCCTTGTCGGCAAGTTTTTTCGAAATGGTGATTGCCTGGCCGTTGTTGTTCAGACTCATCAGGATGGCCATGTCTTTTTTCGGGCCGCCTGCACCGACGTGAACGCCATACACCAGGCCATACAGCACATGGGCAGCATCGAGGTCGCCATTGACAAGCTTGTCACGCACACCGGCCCACGACGCCTCCTTGGAAGGAATGATCTTGATGCCATGCTTCTTGTCGAATCCCAGTACCGAGGCCATGACCACCGAGGCGCAATCGGTCAGTGGAATGAATCCGACGCGGACTTCCTCTTTCTCCGGTTTGTCGGAGCCTGCGGCCCAGACGCCGCCTGTCGCCAGGCCACCGAGGCTGGCTGCTGTGGCACCGGCGCCGGCCTTCAATATCGTGCGACGTGTCAGATTGGTTTTGTTTTCTTTGCGTGTCATCGTTTCCTCGTCAAGCGAATGGTTCGGTGGTGGTCGTCCATGCCCATTGTCCGGCATGGGTGCGCAAGGAAACTTACCAAAAGAAAAGGCGTCCGGCCAGCACGATCATTGATCACCTGGCTCGGACGCCTTTGTCCAGCATTCCACCCTTGGCTGGAATGCGCTTCCTTCTGCACCGTCATTGGCACCGCTTTTTCATCATGCAAGCAACGTGCCATGCGCAATCAGGCGTGTGCATGGCCAATTTACCCGATGCCGTTCGAACAGCTGTGTCGTGGAAAGCGGGTCATGCGTGCCGATGCACGCCACAGTGCGCTGGCGCACTTGTTTTGTGCAGCGCAACTTGGCCACTGCACCATTTGCTTCTGCGCTGGCAGCGCTTTGCCAGGCAGCGCTTCGGTGGCCATTGCGCTCAAGCCAGCAAATCCGCGACATCGATCAAGCGCTGGGCCACATCGACGAGCTTGAGATTCTTGCTCATGGCGATGCTGCGCAGCTTTTGGTAGGCGTCTTGTTCGCTGAGCTGGTGACGCGCCATCAAGAGGCCCTTGGCACGATCGATGATCTTGCGGTCGGCCAGCTGTTCCCTGGTATGGCTGAGTTCGGCGCGTAATTTCTGGTCGGCCTGGAAACGCATCATTGCCACTTCCAGCACAGGTTTGATGCGCTCGGTCTGCATGCCAGCCACCACATAGGCGGCCACACCGGCATTCATCGCCACCTGCATGCTCGAGCGGTCCTGGTCGTCGGTAAACAGCACGATGGCGCGGCGTTCATCGCGGGTGGCAAACACCACATGTTCCAGCATGTCCCGGGCGTCGGATTCGGCATCGATGATGATCATGTCGGGTTGCAGCTGTGCGATGCGCTCGGGCAGGTGGAGGTCCGCTGGCAGGCTGGCGATGATGTCATAGCCAGCCCGCAGCAAGCCGATGCGCAAGGCGCGCCCGCGCTCGGCCTGTGCCTGGGTGGCTTCATCGGGTTCGCCTTCGGCTGGGTGGGCATTGATGACAATGATGCGCAAGGTATGCATGGCGCCAACTCGGTTATGCGAATGAAAGGATGGTCCGGTGACTACGGTAAAATCATGGCACGAACTGCGTTGCGACTGCGTTGTGACTGCGTTGTGACTGACCCGCAAGCGGCAAGCAGGTGAGCAGCACCGTGCAACAACGGTGCAGCGACCGGGCAAAATGCGCCCGCAGCTTGACTGGCAACGGATCAGGCAGCCAACGCCACGCTGCCAACCGGTCATGGGTCAATCAGCTGGCGTCAAGCACGAGTCAAAAAAACATTGGCAAGACTCTGAAATACACAAGCAATGCACAAGCGATAACCAGGCAAAGAACGAACATTAACAAGCAACAAGCAAGCTACAAACAAGCAGTAAGCTCTAGCAAGAAACGCTCCACCCTTCCCTTTCAAATCGATCTCCCATGCTTGTATTAGGTATTGAATCATCCTGCGACGAAACCGGCCTGGCCTTGTATGACACCGGGCGCGGTTTGCTTGCGCACGCCTTGCATTCGCAGGTAGCCATGCATGAACAATATGGCGGGGTCGTCCCCGAACTGGCTTCACGCGACCATATCCAGCGCGCCATTCCGTTGCTGGAGCAGGTCATGGCCAAAGCGGCACTGCCGGCCGCGGCCATCGATGCAATTGCCTATACCCAGGGACCGGGCCTGGCTGGCGCGCTGCTGGTAGGTGCGTCGGTCGCTTGCGGCCTGGGACTGGCACTGGATCGGCCGGTGCTTGGCGTGCACCACCTGGAAGGCCATCTGCTTTCGCCATTGCTGGCCAGCGCGCCACCGGCGTTTCCCTTCGTCGCCCTGCTGGTTTCCGGCGGCCATACCCAGCTAATGCGTGTCGATGGTGTGGGCCAGTATGCGCTGCTGGGCGAAACGCTGGATGACGCCGCCGGCGAAGCCTTTGACAAATCGGCCAAGCTGCTCGGCCTGGGTTATCCGGGCGGGCCGGCCTTGTCACGGATTGCCGAAGCAGGCGATCCTTCGGTGTATACCTTGCCGCGGCCGATGCTGCACTCGAAAAACTTGGACTTCAGCTTTTCCGGACTGAAGACGGCAGTGTTGACGGTGGTGAAGACCCGGATCGTCAACATCACCGAACAGGACAAGGCCAACGTGGCGCGGGCATTTGTTGATGCACTGGTCGAGGTCCTGGTGGCCAAGTGTCTGACGGCGTTGAAGCAGACCGGCTTGAAACGGCTGGTGATTGCCGGCGGCGTTGGGGCCAACAAGCAGCTGCGGGCGGCCTTGAATGCGGCAGCAGCCAGGAAGCGGTTCAATGTGTATTACCCGGAGCTGGAATTTTGTACCGACAATGGGGCAATGATTGCGTTTGCCGGTGCCATGCGCCTGCAAATCCATCCGCAGGCAGCCAAGCGCGATTATGCCTTCAACGTGCGCCCGCGCTGGCCCCTCGATCAGATCGACATGCCGGCGGCAGCGCCGGTATTGCCGACGGTATCCGGGCCTGCATGATGGATTGAATGATCGGCTCAATGATGCGCTGAGTGCTCATCTGAATGATCGGCCAAGTGATCGGATGAATGAGGGCTGAAAAATGGGCTGAATGCCGAGCTGCGTTGCCGGGCTATATTGTCGGGCAAGCTACTTTTTCGCCGCGCCGATGCGGGTTTCCTTGCCGCTCAGCAGATTGCCGATGTTCTTGCCATGGCGCCAGATCAGCAGCACGCTCATGACGACGATGGCCAGCAGCATGACATCGGTGCCAAACAGCAAACCGTAGTAAAACGGCGCAAACACGGCAGCCACCAGTGCCGCCAGCGAAGAATAGCGGAATGCGTAGGCAATCACCAGCCAGGTCACTGCGGTGGCCAGCCCGAGCCAGAGATTGATGCCCAGCAGCACGCCGAGTGCGGTTGCCACGCCCTTGCCGCCGACGAAACGAAAAAATACCGGCCATAGATGGCCGAGAAACACGGCCAGCGCAGCCAGTGCCACGCCGGTATCGCTGACATCAAAGTCCGGACCATAACGGCGTGCCAGCCAGACCGCCAGCACCCCCTTGGCGCAGTCGCCCACCAGTGTGGCAATGGCGGCCTGGCGATTGCCGCTTCGCAAAACATTTGTCGCGCCAGGATTTTTCGAACCATAGCTGCGTGGATCGGCCAGGCCGAACAACTTGCTGACAACCACGGCAAAGGAGATCGAGCCGAGCAGATAGGCGGCGATGACGGTGATCAGGGTATTCATGATGATGTTCTCAGGTTGGCTGGTGGCATAGGCCTGGCTGGTGGCCGGCTTTCGCCTGGCTTTCGCGCGGATGGTTCCAGGACGCACCGGACTTGGTGCCTGGGCCCGGCCGCATGTTCTCACGACCCGGACCGATGCGGCAACCTCGGACAATGCACCGCGCTGGCGCAAGCGGCGATTTTGCCTGATTTTTGCGCCTGCCGTTGTCAGCCTGCTGCAAGCAAGGACCAGTTCATCGGATTGCCACCTCGACCAGTGTCACCTTCAGCGCTTCGGCCAGCACCGCAGGCGCCATGCCGATGAGAAAACCGCGTCGCCCGCCATTGATGTACAGCCGCTCCAGCGCAAAAATCGATTTTTCAGCAAATACCGGCATGCTTTTGCGCGTGCCGAAGGGACTGGTGCCGCCGATGAGGAAACCGGAGTGGCGATTGGCGACCTCGGGTTTGCAGGGTTCGATCTTCCTGCAACCGGCCTGGCGTGCCAGCTCCCTGGTCGACACCTTGCAGTCGCCATGCATGAGGACGATCAGGGGCCGGGCCAATTCATCTTCCATCACCAGGGTCTTGATGACGCTGTGTTCGTCAACCCCGAGCTCGCGTGCCGAAACGCTGGTGCCGCCATGTTCTTCATAGGGATAAGGATGCGGGGTGAAGGCCAGTCCCAGCTTGCGCAGGTAGAGCGTGGCAGGGGTTTCGGATACATGTTTGCTCATGCGGGTGCGGTTTTGGGGTCGGGGTCGGGTGAGCTTGAATATACTTTTTGCTGGTCAGGTCGTCAACGCGCCCGCCGGCATGATAAATTGGCTGACGTCACGACTTCGGGAATCCCGCTCATGTCTTACCAGCCACCGAACCCGGCGATGGATGGGCCGCCAGCCGTCGATGCTGCTGCGGCCATCCTGCGTTTTGCGACCTTCAACGTGCTGAACCTGGCCCTGCCCGGCTTGCGCTTTTACGACAATATCGAACCGCACAGCGCCGAGGAATATGACGCCAAGCTGACCTGGCTGGCGCAGCAGCTTGATCGCCTCGATGCCGATGTGGTGGCGCTGCAGGAGATTTTTTCCCAGGAAGCCGTGCCGCAGGTGCTGGCGCGCACGCGGCTGTACCGCAATGCCGTGCATGTGGGCCATGAACCGGCGCCCAGGGATGGCAAGCTCACGCCCGCCGTGGCGCTGATCTCGCGCCTGCCGGTCACGCGTGTGCAGCACATCAGCGAGTTGCCCGGCAAGCTGGCCGTGCCGCTGCCGGAAATGCCGGAGACCATGACCCATTTCACCCGTCCCATCCTGCATGCCGAGATCGAGCTGTTGCCTGGCAAGGCCTTGCAGCTGTTCGTGGTGCACCTGAAATCGAAGCGTCCCGACTATCGTAACGGGGTGGCAGAAGACGACCGCTTCCAGCTCGGTGCGGCGGTGCTGCGCTCATTGATCAAGCGCGCGACCGAAGCGCTGGGCCTGCGCTATCTGTTAAGCGATGCCATGGCTGGCCGGCGTGTACCTGTCATGGTCATGGGCGACTTCAACGATGTGGCCAGCGCGGTGTCGACCCAGCTGGTGATGGGCTTGGGTGGACTGGGTGGAATGGGTGGAATGGGCACGCAGAAAAGTCCGGGCAGCACCGGCAGAGCAGGCAACGGCAGCAGCCTCATCGACGAGCGCTTGTTCGACAGCTACCGTATCCAGACGCGACGCGATCCGTTGCGCGACGTCGGCTTTACCCATGTGCATGAAGGCATTTATGAAACCATCGACCATGTGCTGGTCTCGGAGGATTTCAATCCGGCCTCGAAGCTGGCAATCGGCGAAGTGCTGGATGTGACCTATGTAAATGACCATGTCACGCTGGCTTCGCCCGAAGCGTCGGACCACGGTGCGGTGCTGGTGCGCATCGCCTTGCGGGAACCGGCAAGCCCTCTGCAACCAGGCCACGCATTGCCCGTGCCATCAAATGGAACCAATTCGGCAGAATCAGCGACTTAGCGCCATAGGACTCACTCTGCGGTGCAAAATGCTTCCGAAAAATAATATCAACCAGACTGTTTTGCACCGGTCATTCCAGGCCGACGCCGCCGGCACCGGTTCGATGGAAAGATCCCTGCCACCGGCGCCAGTTGCCAGACCGGGCGAGACGGCAGCACTTCCCCTGCGCACCCGGGAGTCGCATCTCGCCCGAGAATTGCAGCAACAATACCAGATGGCCAGTGCAGTCCCGCACAGCGCCGCTGGCGCCAGTGCAGGCGCAGGCGCAGCCGGGATGGATGGCAAAACCGGCAAATGGCCGCGACTTGCTGGCCATTGCCGCAGAACGGGTACTCGAGATGGCGGAAATCAAAACCTATGGCGCGGCCGACGAATTCAACCTGGCAAACCTGCTTGAAGACAATCTGACCCAAGACGTGCTCGATCAGGTCCATGAGGACAACATCACGTCCCTGGCGGGGGCTGCAAACCGGGACAACTTGACGCGGGACGAATTGCTGGAAGCCATCGAAGCCAATCGAGCATTGATCGACAGCAGGAAATCGCTGCGCGAAGACTTCAGCAACGGCATTTCCTTCATTGCCGAGTGCAGGGTGGCCGAGAAAGCCGGGCAATGGACAATTCCGCCCACCCCGTTCGACCATGCCCTCAAGCGCTTTTCCAACCAGATGATTTTCGATGCCTCCAGCATGCTGAAATTCGGTTTGCACCAGCTGGAGCTGTCGATGATTGCACTCGATGACGGCGGTGCTGAAATGGAAGATATCCAGCGTCTGCATGAAGCGTTCGTCAATGAGCTGCGCCGGGTGGAACGTGCATTGTATGATTGCTGCCCCGGCACGCGCACTGCGGTGGCCGCGATCCAGCTGGCCGACATGGAACCGCTGCATGTGGCCATCCTCGACAATCTGAAACATCGCCTGGGCAGTTTTTCCAGCCAGCTGGCGTGCGTTCGCGAAGCGGCACAACGCAGCTTTCACGCCACACACGACCAGACCATGCTGGGCCACTATCTGGAGGCCATGGACCAGTTGAACCAGGCACTGGACAATGCCAGTGAATCGATCTACCTGGTGCAGCAGCACGCCAAACAGGTGCAAACCGATGCCGCCCTGCGCGGCGAGGCCGGCAGCTATATCGCCAGGGCGTTCGAGTCGAAAGCGGAGCGCCAGCTGCGTGAGCAAAAAACCGATCGGGAAATCGATCTGCTGCAGGACGCGGGGCAATTGGCGCTGGCCCGGCAGCCTGGTAACCTGCCGGCGCAATCCAGCGCAAAGACCGCGAAGAAAAAAAATGCCTCGGCGAAAAGCGCGGCAGTCAAAAAAAATGCGCTGCCGTCCGGCAAGCCGGCCCTTGAGGACACAGACAATCCGGGCCGGCGCGGCGCCACGCCGCTGCCAGGCGGCAGTGCGGGAAGCGCTGTTTCAATCCGTTCGCAGATTGCGAAGATTGCCGATGTCTACCGCGAACACATCGCCGAGCATATTGCCCAGGCGGACCAGACCGTGCGCATGATCAGGAAATTTTCCCAGAACAGCGCTGAAAAGGTTGCCAGCGATCTCGACTGGGCAAATGGCGACCTCTGCACCGCCTTGAACAAGGCCAGGCAAATCGATGGTTTGTACCGGCAACTGGCGCAGGCATCGACATCCGGATTGCAGCAAGCCGAGCTGGCCGCGCATGGCGAAATTCGATCGTGCATGACCAAGCTCGACCGCAAGCTGGCCATTGTCAAGGATCTCGATGCGTTGCCGATTGCGCTGGCACGCAAGGCGTTTTCCGATGCGCCTTCGCTGCGCCTGTTTACCTGGCTGCACGAACGCGGCCAGTTTGCCCGATCCAATGATGCGGGGCGCAAATTCGTCCTCGCCGACGTGTCCCACTGGGGATATCTGCGGGAATGCCCCGACGAAGTCCAGGAACGCGAACTGCGCTTTGTCATGCGTCGGGGTGACCCGCCCGGCCAGGCCGGCCCACAAGCCTATCCGCATTTCCATTACGGACCCGATGGCGCCCTGGCCAGCATCTTCCTGAAAAAAACCGAACCGGCGCAGCGATTCCGATCCCATCACAATGGCAGGCTGGCCTACCATGGCCTGGTGGATGCGCCGCGCACGGGAAAAATCGGTGAAGCAGGCAAGGCATTTGTCGAACACATCAATGCCCATCTGCTGCCGGCGCATGCCGTGCCGTTGAAAGTCGATCGCCAGTCACGCTGATGCTGGTGGGCGTTCGCTGGACGCTATCGCGTTGAGCGTTCGGGCGCAGCGGGCAAGGCTGCATTGCCACGCCAGCGCGCGGCAACTGCGCGTGCAGGCCGCTGTTGCTCAGGGCGCGCCATTTTGCGCCTGCTGCGCTTCGCCTTCGGCTGCCTGGGCGCTGTGCACGGACTGCGCATCCTGGTCGTCCGGCTCGGCCTGCGGCGAATCCGACCCGCTGCCCTTCTCTGCCTTGCGCCGCAGCTTGTCTTCTTTCTTGCGCTTTTTTTCGAGTTCTTTTTGCCGCTTTTCGTACTGGAAGTTAGGTTTTGCCAAGTTGTCGCCCTCTGTCAGGTAAAGTGGATTTCCCGGATAACCGCCGCAGGAGGAAGAGTGGACGGCCATGACTGGCCAGGCGCTGGTACAGTGCTGCTGAAAAGCTGTTGAAGTGCTGTTGAATTGCTGTCGAAGTGCTGTTGCTGAACAGTTGCCAACAGTCGCGACCGGATTGCCAAACGCTTGCTACAGGGTTGCCAAACGCTCGCTACAGGGTTGATGAATTGTTGCTTAAGGGTTGGAGCACGATTGCCGCCCGGTTGTCACAAGGTGCAACCAGGTTGCGGCCCGGTTAGCGCCGCGTGCAGTGATGAACACGAAAGCGCTGCAGGCTATGCTAGCACGGCTGCCCAAAACCAGGCAGGATTTCACCCGCGCGGATGATGTTCCTTGTGCAACAGCTTGAGCCGCTCGCGCGCCACATGGGTGTAGATCTGCGTGGTGGAAATGTCGGCATGGCCCAGCAACAGCTGCACCACGCGCAGATCGGCGCCGTGGTTAAGCAAATGGGTGGCGAAGGCATGGCGCAGCGTATGGGGCGAGAGTGGCGCATTGATGTCGGCCTTGCGCGCGTGCTTCTTGATCAGGGTCCAGAACATCTGGCGCGTCATGGCGCCACCGCGTCCAGTTACAAAAAGTGCATCATCGATCTTGCCGTTTAAGATCACACTACGGGAACACGCCAGGTAGCGTTCGATCCAGTCACGCGCATGTTCACCGAATGGCACCAGGCGGGTCTTGCCACCCTTGCCGGTTATGCGCAGCACGCCATCATTGAGACTGAGTTCGACGGATTTGAGCAGCACCAGTTCCGACACGCGCAAGCCGCTGGCATACATCAATTCCAGCATGGTGCGGTCGCGCAGTCCCAGCGGGGTGCCAAGGTCGGGTGCGGCCAACAGGTCAACCACCTGTTTTTCAGTGAGGGTATTTGGCACCCGCAAGGCTTGCCTGGCCGATGTCATGCGCAGGCAGGGGTCGATGGCGATCTGCTGCTGGCGCAGGGCCATGCGGTAAAAACGCTTCAACACCGCCAGGCGCCGGTTGGCCGAAGCCGGCTTGGTGTCCGCGCGCCGGGCAGCAAAATAGTCGGCCAGGTCCTCGGCCTGCGCGCCAAACAGGTCCCGTCCATTGCGCTGCCGTAACCAGTCGGCAAACATGCGCAGGTCACGCCGGTAAGCCTCAATCGAATTCTTCGCCAGGCCGTCTTCAAGCCAGAGCGCGTCGCAAAAGGAATCGATCAAGGGTGCGCTGTCAGGCGTGGCTGTCATGCCTGCACCAGGCATGGCAAACAGCGCCGATAAATCGCCGTACAAGTTACGTTCAAATTCACTGATGCAATATTTATCATTGGTTCGGGTTTTGCCTGGCGGTTTCTTGCGGCAATCGACGCTTGCGCTGTCATCGATTCTAGACGATGTCCGGACCGCCATGCGGCAGCTGCCGGCCGATTCCGGCGTGGAAGAAATTTCCCGGTGGGCATGCACCGCAGCGCTGCTGTCCGCTACACTAGCCGCCATGAGCCGTTTTCGACCCCGACCGGCGCCGGCCGCCGTTGCCATGGCAAGCCGCGCCGCCCATGCCGCCTTGCGCGCCGCCAGTCATGCGCGCCGCCGCCAGGCCTGGCGCTGGCTGTTGCCGCTGTCGCTGCTGACCTTGTGTCTGGCGGCCTTACTGTGGCTGCCCTGGCAGGCGCAGCAACTGGAAAGCCGCGAGCGTCAGGAGCAGCTGGAAGCCGACACCCGCTGGGTCGAACAAACCATTCGGTACGACCTGGCGCACAATGAAGAAAACCTTGATCTGGTTGCCGGTGAAATCGTTTCCGGCTATCTGCCGCAGTACCGCGCGCGGGAACGCTTCGTCGCCATCTTGCGCAACAGCCGTGAGTTGACGCGTCTGGCATGGTACGACCGCCACGGCGAGATCATCGCCGCAAGCTACGATGGCGCCAGCGACGGCCAGGTCCTGGCGCCCATGGAGCTGCGCTCACCGCAATCGAAGCAGGCCATGCAGCGGGCCCGCGACAGCGGCAGGCCGCTCTACAGCCAGCCAGCGCGGCAAGCGGGCGGCCCGCAGGCGACCTTGCTGGAATATCACATTCCCTTGTTCGAGCCCGAGCCGGCAAACCGTGGCAGGCCACCGACGTATGTCGGCAGTTTGATCGCATCGACCACCGCTGCCACCCTGCTGGAACAGATGGTGCCATGGTGGTTTGCCCAGGAAACCGAAACCGCGCTGGCCGACAGCGCCGGCAATGTGCTTGAACGCCGCCTGGCCGGCGGCCCCGGGCGCGATGTCTACACCCACAAGGTGGCCATCGACTTGCCCGGCACCACCTTGTACCTGCTGACCAACAGCGTGCGCGATGCACCCAGGCTGCTGCCGAACTTGCTGATAGGCTCGATCATCATCCTCGGACTGGGCCTGCTGTGGAGCCTGGTTGCGTTATGGCGCGACATCACACGCCGGCTGGCCGCCGAAGATGCATTGCGGCTGGAAGTCGCCTTTCGCACCGCAATGGAAAATTCGCTGGTCACCGGCCTGCGCGCACGCGACCTGTCCGGGCGCGTCACCTACGTCAACCCGGCGTTCTGCCTGATGGTCGGCCTGGCTGCCGAGCAGCTAGTTGGCCGTGCCCCGCCCATGCCCTACTGGGCCCCGGAGGCGATGGAAGAATACCAGGGCAGACTGGGCAGGATCATGGCCGGCAGCGTCACGCCGCGTTACGAAACCGTGTTCCAGCGCGCCGATGGCGAGCGTTTCCCGGTGATGATCTTCGAATCTCCCCTGCTTGACAGCACCGGCCACCAGACCGGCTGGATGGGTTCGATTCTCGACATCTCCGAACTCAAGCGGGTGGAAAACCTCAACCGCCAGCAGCAGGAAAAACTGCAAGCCAGCGCACGCCTGGCCAGCATGGGCGAAATTGCCTCGACGCTGGCGCATGAGTTGAACCAGCCGCTGGCGGCCATTTCCAGCTACACCACCGGCGCACTGAATCTGCTGGACTGCAATGCAGCCGACAGCGCCATGCTGCGCGACGCCATCGACAAGGTCAACAGCCAGGCCCAGCGCGCCGGGCACATCATTCGCAGCGTGCATGCCTTCGTCAAGCAAAGCGAGCCGGCCCGTGAACCGGTGACCTTGCAGGCGCTGTTCGAGAGCCTGCAGCCGCTCATCGAAATGCAGGCGCGGCAAAACTTCGTGGCCGTGCAGATCCGTCTGCAACCCCGGCTGCCGCCGGTACTGGCCGACCGGGTAATGCTCGAGCAGGTGCTGCTCAACATGACCCGCAACGCCATCGAAGCGATGCAGAATGTGGCACCCGAACACCGGGTGCTGCGCCTGGAAGCCAGTTTCGATGCGCAGCCGCTGCCAATGCTGGTGGTGCGCGTGACCGACCGCGGCCACGGCATTCCCGAAGAGGTGGCCGAGCGGCTGTTCTCGCCGTTTTTTTCCACCAAGGCCGAAGGCATGGGCATGGGATTGAACATTTGCCGCACTGTCATCGAGTCGCATGGCGGCATGCTCACGCATGAAGACAATCCGCAGGGTGGCACGGTTTTCCGTTTCACCCTGCCCGTTTTGACCAGTAACACCGACCTGCCGGAGAATGCATGCTGCACATAATCGACGACGAAGAGACCATTCGTGACTCCCTGACCTGGCTGGCGCGCTCACGCAGCATCGCCGCCACGCCCCATGCGGGTGCCAGCGCATTCATTGCCGCGCTCGACGAAATGGAAGGCTTCGACAGCGCCGGCGACTGCCTGCTGCTGGACATTCGCATGCCGGGCATGTCCGGCATTGCGCTGTTCGACACCTTGCATGCCCGCGGCCTGACCGAGCGGCTGCCGGTGATTTTCCTCACCGGCCACGGCGATGTGCCGATGGCGGTCGACACGCTCAAGCGCGGGGCGTTCGATTTCTTTGAAAAACCGTTCAACGACAACAATCTCATGGACCGGGTGCAGCAGGCGCTGGCGGCTTCGCTCGACGCCGGTGCCAGCGCGCAGGTGCAGGCACGCCTGGCTGCCCTCTCGACCCGCGAGCGCGAAGTCCTCGACCTGATCCTCGAAGGCAAGATGAACAAAGTGGTGGCCGACATGCTCGGCATCAGCATGCGCACGGTGGAAGTGCATCGCGCGCATATCTTCGACAAGATGAATGTGAAGACCGCGGTGGAGCTGGCACGGCTGTTGAAATAGTCGGGCAGGAACGCAGGCACCGGTTTGGCCGAGGCTGTTCATCGCCACCTGCCCCCGGCGCGCCAGGCCCGCATACCCGCACGGCGCATGGTTTGCCGCCTGCAGCGCAGTGCCGGCGGATTTCAGCCTGGCGCCTGCAATCCATGCTGGGCCAGCGCCCAGGTCACATGTTCGCGCACCAGTTCTGAAGGCGCGTCAAGGCGCGAGGCCAGCGCCGCCAGAATGGCAGGGTCACCCTGCAGACCGCTGCGCGCTGCATTGCCCAGGCCGACGGCGATATTGCGCAGCCAGCGCTCATGGCCGATGCGGCGGATTGCGCTGCCCTCCAACCTGCGGTTGAAGTCGTCTTCGCTCCAGGCGAACAATTCCACCAGCGTTGCCTGATCGAGGCCGTTACGCACATCGAAGTCTGCAATGGCAGCCGGCTGGGCAAACTTGTTCCACGGGCAGATCAGCTGGCAGTCATCGCAGCCCAGTACCCGGTTGCCGATCAGGGCCCGCAGTTCCAGCGGAATGCTGTTCTTGAGTTCAATGGTCAGGTAGGATACGCAGCGCCGTGCGTCCAGGCGCCCCGGACCGAGGATGGCCTGGGTCGGGCAGACGCTGATGCAGGCTGAACACTGGCCGCAATGGGCGCTGACCGGCGCATCGATGGGCAACGGCAGGTCGGTATACATTTCGCCAAGGAAGAACATCGAGCCGGCAGCACGATTGAGCAGCAGCGTGTGCTTGCCGCGCCAGCCCAGGCCCGACTTGGCACCCAGGCCGACCTCCATCACCGGGGCGGAATCGGTAAACACCCGGTAGCCGAACTGGCCGATCGATCTGCCGATGCGCTCGGCGAGTTTTTGCAAGCCGCCACGCAAGACCTTGTGGTAATCGCGCCCGCGGCCATACACCGACACCACGGCGGCGCCCGGATCGGCCAGGCGGGCAAATTCGCGCGCGCGCCAGTCGCCATTGGTGTCGCGTGGCAGGTAGTCCATGCGCGCGGTAATGATGCGCAGGGTGCCGGGCACCAGCTCGGCAGGCCGGGTACGCTTGGTGCCATGCGCGGCCATATAATCCATCTGGCCGTGGTAACCTGCGGCCAGCCATTCCTGGAAACCCGGTTCGAGATGGGACAGGTCGCAATCGGCGATACGCAGATCGGCAAACCCCAGTTCGCGGCCCCAGCTCTTGATGTCTGCGGCCAGTGCGGCCAGGTCGATTGCCGCGTGCACCGTCGCATCGGTGGATGTGCCGGCTGCCCTGGGCGGTTCCATGGGCGGTTCCATGGGCGATTCGATGGGCGGTTCGATGGGCAATGAGGGCAGGCTGGGCATGGCGATGTCCGGGTACGCCGGCAATTGGCTGGCCAACATGCTGGCCAATGCCGGCCAATCAACTGGACTGCCAGCCGGCCGACAAGTTGGCAAACATTTTGGCAAAATAAATATCAGTGCAACGGTGTCATTGCAGCGGCGTCCACGCATTCCGACCAGCAGGCTGGCGGGCACGCAGCCGGCCGGCATCATTTTACGAGAATCAGCGCAGCAGGAGTGCAAGATGAATCAATCCAGACCTGCCAATCCATCGGACCTGGCGCCCGGCGGTGGCGGCGATGCACGGCAAGTGGCGGCAATGAAGTCCGACACCCCGCATTACAAGGCCTTCCTCAAGGATGAAGCCGGCACCCTGGCACTGGGTGCCGCACTGGCGCGCACCCTGGCGCCAGGTCTGGCGATCTACCTGCATGGCGACCTGGGCGCCGGCAAGACGGCCCTCACGCGCGCCCTGCTGCATGCGGCGGGCTACCAGGGCCATGTGAAAAGCCCGACCTACACGCTGGCCGAACCCTACCACGTCACGCTGGGCGGCCAGCAGCTGGAGATCATCCATTTCGATCTCTACCGCATGGCCGGTGCCGAGGAATTTCTCGATGCCGGTTTTCGGGAACATTTCAACGAGCGCAACATCTGCATCGTCGAATGGCCCGAAAATGGCGCCGGCGTGCTGCCGCCTCCCGATCTCGCGATCTACCTGGCCGTCAGCGGGCAAGGACGTGAGGTAGAATTGCAGGCGTTGTCAGACCAGGGTATTCAATGCATCGACCGACTGCACTTCGCTCCAAACCTCTGAAGTCCCGCATGCGCCGCACGGTGCTCTCCAGCGGCGGCGCGCTGCTGCTCTCGGTGATTGCACCGGGCACCGCCCGGGCAGCGCAAATCCTTGCGGTACGGGTCTGGCCGGCGGAAGACTATACCCGTGTGACGCTGGAAAACGACACCGACCTGAAGACCAACCATTTCATCGTCAAGGACCCCGAGCGTCTGGTGGTCGACATTGAAGGCATCGACCTGAATCCGGCCCTCAAGGGCCTGGTTGCCAAGATCACCTCCAACGACCCTTACATCCGCCAGGTACGCGTGGGCCAGAACCGGCCCAAGGTGGTGCGGCTGGTGTTCGATCTGAAGGAAGAAGTCACGCCCCAGGTTTTCATGCTGGCACCGGTCGGCGAGTACCAGCATCGCCTGATCTTCGACCTGTATCCCGTCAATCCGCCCGACCTGATTGCACGCCTGATCGAAAAGGGTGACTGGTTCAAGCAGCCGCCGCTGGCACAGGGACCAGCGCCCTCGGTCCAGGGGCCGGTCCAGGAACCGGCGCCCACGCCGTTGCCGCCACCCTCGTTGCCGGTGCCGCGCCTGCGCCAGCCCGAGCCTCCGGTCGTCAAGGCCGAGCCGCCCGAAGAACGCAGCACGCCGTTTCCCTCCCAGGCCGGGGCACGCACGGTGCGCATTGTCACCATCGCCCTCGATCCCGGCCATGGCGGTGAAGACCCCGGTGCCATTGGCGGACGCGGCAGCCGCGAAAAAGATGTCGTGCTGTCGATCGCCAAACGGCTGAAAGCCAAGATCGAGGCACAACCGAACATGCGCGTCATGCTCACGCGTGATGGCGATTATTTTGTCCCGCTGGGCATGCGCGTGCAAAAAGCGCGCAAGGTGCAGGCCGACCTGTTTGTCTCCATCCATGCCGACGCCTGGCTCGAACCGAGTGCACGTGGTTCGTCCGTGTTTGCCCTCTCGGAGCGCGGTGCCAGTTCGACGGCAGCGCGCTGGATGGCCAACAAGGAAAACTCGTCCGACCTGATCGGCGGCATCAACCTGAAAAGCCAGGACCGCCAGCTGGCCAGTGTGTTGCTCGACATGTCGACCACTGCGCAGATCAGCGACAGCATCAAGCTGGCGCGCGCCGTACTGACGGAAATCGGCGGCATCAACAAATTGCACAAGAACGGCGTCGAGCAGGCCGGCTTTGCGGTATTGAAGGCGCCCGACATTCCCAGCATCCTGGTCGAGACTGCCTTCATTTCCAACCCGGAAGAAGAAGCCAAACTGGTCGATGACAGCTATCAGGACAAGATGGCCGAGGCGCTGATGAACGGCATCAAGAAATACTTCTCGAAAAATCCGCCGCTGGCGCGCGGCAAGATGATGTAAGCACCGCCGTTCTTCTCGCGGCGCAAACCGATGAGCGCTGTTTCGCCGCTCATCGCCTGCACTGCAGCGGTGATCGGCGAGCGGCGCTCGGCTCGAGGAATGGCGCCAAGCGGGTTGACTAACTGCGCGCGCCGGCAAACTTGCGATAGAACTTCCAGATGCCGCCCACTGCCAGAGGCACGATGGCTGCAGCCACGCCGATCAGCACGATGGTATTGAGGTGGTCGCGGATGACGGGAATGTTGCCGAAGAAGTAGCCGGCCGAGACCAGGCCGAAGACCCAGACCAGTGCGCCGGTGATGTTATACAGCTGGAACTTGACCAGGCTCATGCCGGAGACGCTGGCAACAAATGGCGCAAAGGTGCGCACGATGGGTACGAAGCGGGCCAGGATGATGGTCTTGCCGCCATGCTTTTCAAAAAATCCGTGGGTGCGGCGCAATGCATCCTTGTCGATCCAGCGGTAATCATGGGTAAACACTTTCTCGCCGATCTTGCTGCCGATCCAGTAGTTCACGGTATTGCCGGCAATCGCAGCCACCGACAGTAAAACGGTCAGCAGCCAGTAGCTCATCTGACCACTGGCAGAGAACGCGCCGCCGATGAACAACAGCGTATCGCCCGGCAGGAAAGGGAAGACAACCAGTCCGGTTTCGGCAAACACGATGCCGGTCAACATGGCGTACGCCAGGCTGCCGTATTGCGCGATGACGATACCGAGGGATTTGTCGACATGCATGATCATGTCGAGGAATTGCATGAAGGTCATTATCTTCCTTGGAACGGACGGTGATTCGGGAATGGCAGGCCGGATCAAAAGCCGGCACTGGTCGGCTGGGTTGCTGCCAATGCGTCGAGACGGCAGCTTGTCACCGCTGGCCTGATGCCGATGGCTTGATCCAGGCAACCAGAGGCAGACTGCCGCAGGCAACCAGGGACAACCAGCGGTCACGCCAGGCAGACAGATCGATACAGCCACGATGATACAGGCCGTATTGGTCGAGCCGCGAAATCATACACTACCCGGTGCAGTGCCTGAAGTACGATAAAGCGCAGCAGCAGTGCGGAAATACCGTCACGCCCTGCCCCGCCACGCTGCATCGCAAAGTTCCAGCGCATGGCGGCGGTATAATCGGGGCATGAATTCACCTGCCCTGCCACCCCGTCCGATCCAGCAATTACCCGACCAGTTGATTTCCCAGATCGCCGCCGGCGAGGTGATCGAACGTCCTTCGGCAGTGGTCAAGGAACTCCTGGAAAATGCCCTCGATGCGGGTGCCACCAGCATCAATGTGCGGCTGGAACAGGGCGGCGTCAAACGCATCGCCATTACCGACAACGGCCGCGGCATCGCCGCCGAACAGTTGCCGCTGGCACTGGCGCGCCACGCCACTTCGAAGATCGCTTCGCTCGACGATCTGGAAAATGTCATCACGCTGGGCTTTCGTGGTGAAGCATTGGCGTCGATTGCCTCGGTTGCACAACTGACACTGACCTCACGCACGGCCGATGCCGCGCATGCCTGGGAAATCCATGGCTCGCCCATCGATGGCGTGGCGCAGGCGCCGCATCCCTCATCGGGTGCAGCCGGAACCACCATCGATGTGCAGGACCTGTATTTCAACACGCCGGCGCGGCGCAAATTCCTCAAGTCGGACCAGACCGAGTTCGGTCATTGCGCCGAAGTCGTGCGGCGCATTGCACTGGCGCGGCCGGATGTGATGTTCTCGCTTTCGCATAACGGCAAGACCGTCGACCACTGGAACATTGCCGAGATTGCCAAGCGCAGCGCCCACATACTCGGCAATGATTTTGCCAATGCGCGCCTGCCGCTGGAAGAATTTGCCGGCACCTTGCGCCTGCATGGCTACATCGGTCTGCCGACCGCTTCGCGCCTGCGCGCCGACTCGCAATACTTTTACGTCAACGGCCGCTTCGTGCGCGACAAGGTCCTGATGCACGCCGTGCGGGCGGCGTATCAAGACGTGCTGCATGGCGAGCGTTTTCCATCGTACGTGCTGCGGCTCGACCTCGATCCGGCATTGGTGGATGTGAACGTTCATCCATCGAAGATCGAAGTGCGCTTTCGCGATGGCCGCGCGATCCACCAATTCATCTTCCATGCAGTGAGCCGGGCACTGGCCCAGACCTCGGCCACGGCCCATGGCGCAGCACCGGCACCGGTGCCTGCATCCAGCAGCGCCATGCCGTGGATGCGCACGGCGCAGCAAATGGCATTCGGCGCCCAGCTCGCCGACCAGGGCGGTGTGCAGCAAACGATGGCCAATTATGGCGCGCTGTTTGGCGGCACTGCCGGCATCGGTTTGCCTGGCAGTGGAGGCAATGCCGGCAGCCAGGGCCGCGCCGGCCTGCTTTCCGATGGCACCTACCCGGCTGCGGCGTTTGCCAGACATCCGGCAGGATCGCAAGTGCGCGACGCCGGTGCGCTCGACAACAGCGCCTTCGCCGACCGCATGGTGGCACTGGCAGAGGGCTTGCCCCTCGATGCCCCGGCCAATCATGATGTCTCGGGCACTCAGGCGCTGCCCACCGCGTCAGCTGGTATCGATGCGCATTGGAACAGTGCGGCAGCGTTGGCAGGGCAAACGGAAGAATTCCCGCTCGGTTTCGCGCTGGCCCAATTACATGGCATTTTCGTGCTGGCGCAAAACAAGGCAGGCCTGGTCCTGGTGGACATGCATGCGGCCCATGAGCGCATCCTCTACGAGCAGTTCAAGAATGCGCTCGATGCCGATGCCTTGCAAGTCCAGCCCTTGCTCATTCCCGTGACCTTTTACGCCGATCCGGTCGAGGTCGGCACCGTCGAAGAAAGCCACGATGTCCTGCAGACGCTGGGCTTCGATATCGGCGTGCTCTCCCCTACCACGCTGGCGGTACGCGCCATTCCGGCTTTGCTGCGCAATGCCGATGCCCAGTCCCTGGCGCGCGATGTGCTGCGCGATGTGCGGGAATATGGCGGCTCGCGCGTGCTGCTGGAGCGCCGCAATGAAATGCTTGGCACCCTGGCTTGCCACACCGCCGTGCGTGCCAACCGGGCCCTGACGGCGATTGAAATGAATGCATTGCTGCGCCAGATGGAAGCCACCGAGCGGGCCGACCAGTGCAACCATGGCCGTCCGACCTGGGTGCAACTGGCGCTTTCCGACCTGGACAAACTGTTCCAGCGCGGGCAGTGACCCGGCATGACCACTGATTCCTCCGTGCCGACAAGACCGTTGGCGGTTGCCATCATGGGTCCGACCGCATCGGGCAAGACTGCGGCGGCGCTGGCAATTGCCGAACGCATGCCCTGTGAAATCATTTCGGTCGATTCAGCGCTGGTCTATCGCGGCATGGACATCGGCACTGCCAAGCCCAGCGCTGCCGAGCGCGCCGCCGCACCGCATCACCTGATCGACATCCTCGACCCGCTCGACGCCTACTCGGTCATGCAATTTCGCCAGGATGCGCTGCGCCTGGTCGGCGAGATCCAGGCGCGCGGCAAGCTGCCTTTGCTGGTGGGTGGCACCATGCTGTACTTCAAGGCCTTGCGCGACGGCCTCGATGCCCTGCCGCAGGCCGATGCCGGCTTGCGTCTGGAGCTGGACCGCGAAGCTGCCACCATTGGTTCGCCGGCCATGCACGCCAAGCTGGCGCTGCTCGATCCTGTGACGGCAGCGCGCCTGAAACCCAACGACGCCCAGCGCATCCAGCGCGCGCTCGAAATCATCCACCTGACCGGCCAGCCGATGTCGCAACTGCTGGCGCGCGCAGAAAAACAGCCGTTGCCGTTCGAACTTTTGCCCATTGCACTGGAGCCGTCCGAGCGCAGCGTGCTGCATGCACGCATTGCCGCGCGTTTTGATGCCATGCTGGCGCCCGGCGACGGCGGCTTGATCGATGAGGTCGCAGCGCTGCGGGCGCGCGGCGACCTGCACCCGGGTTTGCCGTCGATGCGTTGCGTCGGTTACCGCCAGGCCTGGGAATATCTCGATGGCCTGGTCGATTTTGCCACCATGCGCGAGAAAGCCATTGCCGCCACCCGCCAGCTCGGCAAGCGCCAGCTGACCTGGCTGCGCTCCATGCCTGACCGCCTCGTGGTGGATTGCCTGGCTGCCGATGCCCGGCAAACCATCTGGCAAACCATCGAAGCTGCAAAAAGCCGGAAAACCTGAAGAAATTTTCATTGGATTATTGACACCACCGTTTAAAACCCCGATACTCTTGGGCTGTTTGGTGATATAGCTCAGTTGGTTAGAGCACAGCACTCATAATGCTGGGGTCGGTGGTTCAAATCCACCTATCACCACCAAGACAACGTCCAGTGAAGTTCACTGGATGCAAAAACCCGCTTCCGCCTTCTGGCTGTGGCGGGTTTTTTTTAACATTCAGAGTTGTCCATTTTCATCCAACAGGCCCACATGTCCGACGATGTGTACGAGGAAGCCTACGATCGCGCGATGTTCCTAGACGAGTGGAAAGTCATGATGCAGCATTATGCGTGTTAACTTGTCCTTCATTTTTCCTCAATTTTGAAGTTCAACTCACTTTGTGTCGCCATATTGCGGGATTGTTGGAACCAAGGACTGGCTGACATATCAATATGTACCCTTGCCTTTCAACCCTGCTTGGCATAGGGCGCGAGTTGGATTCTGTCCGGCACCGATTGCGTCCAATAGCGTGAAGCAGGATTGCCTTTTTCTGCACCAATCTCGTCGGCGAAGGTTTTCGCCGCGCTGTAGCGCCGTTCGTTGAATTGATCTCCATGGATATTGTTACGGCTTAAATCTTCAATCACAATCGACATCACATCCTCATAATAGGCTTGCAGCATTGCCGGCCTCGTCGCCGGCGGCATGTGCTGCAGCATGAACTTTATATTTTGATGATGAAAGTTGTTTTCCTGAACTAAAACCAAGTGCTGGATTTTCGAATCCACAGGCTCCTCGCCTTTTTCGAAAGCCCACATTTCAGGATGAGCATGCACGATTTTTTCATGCAGATAGGTAGCAGCAATCTTCCCCTGCCATTCGGGATTCCGTTCGATCTTGAGCCCGCGAGGAAGATTGAAAAAGATGGTGGCTGACACGCCTTCGCCTTCTTCCGCTTCCCCGACAAATGTCCCGGCGACTGCGCTATCTCCAGGTCGAATTTCATGGATCTCGATGTAGATATCATTGAAGTCTGCTGGAAATTTCACGCCTGGCATTTTTGGCTCAAAAAAATGTTGCAGCAAATTAAAAAAGTTATCGTCCACACCGTCCATTTTTACAAGATTAGTGGTTTTCAACCTGGGTGTGGACCTGCTCACGTTTGCCGCCGCCGCTTGTTGCATGAGAGCGGGATATGCCGCTGCGCCATGGGTGTTGGACGAGCTGGGTATGGGCCGCGTTTGAGTAGGTTGGACTGCGGCAGCAGGTTGCCTTATCGGTGCCCGGGATACCGGAATGGACCAATGATTGGTATTGCTTTCGGTGTGGTGGTAATAAAGACGTCTGGATTGGGGATCAACATGCGCGGTCCAGCCTGGTGGAAGGGCGTCGGATGGTTGCGGCGAAGTGCTCATCAGTGCATTAGCAGGAATACGCGAAGGTATCATTTCTGTCGATGAATATTTAACAAGGGAAACGATGAGTGAGTTTGGTCTTCATTAGGTTCCAATCCTGCCTCCACCTTGAGCATTCATGAACATTTTCGTGAACATTGCCGTGGCGCAATTCGTTGTAACAATGGCCGGCTCGAAGAATAATGCGGCCAAACGGCACCATGAGGTTGCAGCCGTCGGGATTCGCGTTTCGATTCAAACCATCCGGCTGGTTTAGTTGGAACAACAAACTTTTCCAGCAATCTTCATGAGCAAAATTAAATTTAGACGCCCCCCCCACAATGGCATCTCCTCGGCATGACGAACCCTTTCGATAGGCAGGATTAAACGTCCGAAGTATTACATGGGAAGTGAACGACGCGCAGCTGCGTGGTATCAGAGTGGATGGCTGGCGCTTCGTACGAGAGGCTGTTCGAGTAGTTCGGGAAGCCGGATTTCGGGATCGCAGTTCCTGAAAAATGGAACTGATTTGATCATTTCCTCACTAATGTCAAAGTCGATTTCTATCAGGTATCTTTTGCACAAACCTGGCTGGACGAAAGTCCATGCACATTATGGAGATCGGATAGCAAGCTCATGATGGGCATCCAGGGATTATTTCGATGGCAAAATTCACCAGCGGCCTTCTTCCACGCACTGTCGGATTGCCCCCGCCCGATCTGCCAAAGCCAGCCACCGGACAGCCGGTGTCCAACGCCTTGGTCAAATCAGATGCCGGGTTTCCTGGCGATGCGCAAATGTCCAAGGCGCGACCAGACCAGGGCATTGGCAACATGGCTTACCAATTACGCAAGGCTTCCCTGCAATCCTTGCCGGTGGAATTGCTGATGTCGATTTACCAGTTCCTGTCAGCGGAAAGTTCGCCCGTCCCGGGGCGCATTATCGAAGATGTGACGAATTGCGCCGACGAGACTGCCGACAGGCAGATTTCTCGGCCTGCCGCCCATTCATCGAGCGACCGAAAAAATTTTGAGCAATCATGCAGGACCTTTTTTCGAATGACATTCATTGCCAGCGATCGCATGAAGCGCATCGTCCAGCACCTTTCATCACGAGAAACATTCGACGCGGATTTATCTTCGGCGTTGAAAATGCTGGGCAATCTGCCGGATGAAACACCCGGTACGCGATTCAATTACGACGAATACGATGGTACGCACCTGTATCAAAAAGCGCCCGCAGTTCGCCCCAATCTGAAAAGCATCGGCTTAAGCGATGTTGCAAGCAATCTTCAATATTCCACCGAACGCCGTAAAGCGATCAAGAAGCTGTCAGAGCATGCGACAGGAAATTCGATCTCTGGAAAATTCCATCTTGCGATAGGGCTGTACAGCGCATTCCCCGAGAGACCAGAGCCGCAACATGCGGCGTTTTCCAGAAAGTTACATGACACCATCGAGATGGTCTACGATGCACTGTGGCATGACCTCGATTGTATCGAGGAAGTAATCGCCTTCGTCGATAACGTTCAAAAGCATAAGCCCGGCGCGGAATCCATTCCCGCGATTTCGGCATTCCTTACCGAAAGATGCCGCGATTCGCCGCCGGAGTCCGAGCTGCGCAAGCTGGCGCAGGAATACGTTGACGTTAACTGGCACCAGCACGATGCAGACTATCTTTCAGGAAAACTGCAGTCACTATTCCAGGGCTTCCATCAAATCATCGTACCCTGGCTGGGCGGTATGCTGGCAGGAGGCCTGGAGCACTTGCCGGCGGATGAGCGGCCTGGCCGTTTTGCACGGATCGAACAAGGTTTGACCGACAGGAACATCGATTCGCGCGCAAGGATGTCCCTCAGGGCACTGGCCTATTCCAAATTTACTCCCGGCGCAGTGTCATTCGAGGATTTCGAAAAATTGATCGACGATTCCAGGCCGCGCTCCTGGACGCGGGATGATTTCGATAGTGCCGAACTAGTCACCCGCCCAGCTATCGCGATCAAGGCGCTGCACGAGATGTATGCTGCGCAAGCATCTGAAATGACCATCGATCTCATCCGCGGCCTTGAGAATGAAACCATAAAGATTCTCGCGCTCGATGAATTAGTACAGGAAACGCGTGGGCTTCCGTTGGCATACCGGCTGGTGCAACTCGAGGAAGTCGTTCGCATGGTCAAAGGATTTTCACCATTTTCGGCAACCCGGGATATCGAGGTCATGAAGGAAAGGCACGAAGTCGATTCGCTCATACGCACCCTCTTGAATGTAGTCGAACATCTCGGACCCATGAATCAGGGCAGGGCCAGGTCCGTTTTTTCAGTCGACTCCACCGACAGCCATGACCCCTCCAAACAAAGCGGGAAGCGCCAAGCGCTTGGTGCGCAAGTGGAAAGCCTCTGGCTGCTCCGTGACGCAGACAGGCCCCGGCGTTACACAACACCGGAAATCGACGACTTTTAATGACATGCCTGGCAATCGCCATGCTTTGTGTTTAATCCCTGGGGGGGTTGATCATGCCACAGTGCACTGCTGGGCATTGAAGATTTTGCCGGCATTGGCTAAGGTATTTCGTCGTCGCAAGCGCCCGGTCGTTCACAGTTGGCGCATGGATGAGACTGGCATTCGCGTTAGTGGGCAATGGAAGCATCTGTATCGAGCGGTTGACCGGCTTGGTCATACCATGGACTTCCTGCTCGCAGGTAAACGCGATCACGCCGCAGCGCGGCGCTTCTGCGAATGAGCGATCGGATTGCACGAGGTAGCGGGAAAAATCAAGATCGATAAAAGCAGTGCGAATACAGAGGCTTTCCATAGCATGATCGCTGACGGCGGAGAAATTGGACTGCGCCAATTGAAATATTTGAATAACCTTATCGAGCAAGACCAGCTGGTCATCAAACGCCGAACTCGGCATATGCTCGGATTTAAGATTTCACTGTGTCACAAATCGCATTGCCAGTATCGAGACCATGCATATGGTCGACAAGGGGCAACTAAACTGCCCCACAGGCGAACTCAGGTCTGCTGCAAAACAATTTGATAGCCTGGCTTTCCAAAGCCGGCCCAAGACCGCAAGATCCGATCTACTTTATTTCGTTATTGCGACAGAACCTGAATTATCGACGCTTTATGTGGCTGCGGTAATTCAGGCTTCGATCGGCTTGCTGAGCCACTTTTCCAGGCCACCATTTTCCTTAATGTCTTTGAGAATCGCTTGAGCAGCTACGCGATCTTTGGCTTTTTCGTCTTCGGTAAGATCTTCGTATCGACTATTGGCCAATTTCAGGCGATTTTCTCGTTTCTCCGGTTTTTCAACGTAGGCCGGATCATTCACACTTTTGGCCGCAATTGACCATCCTTCATGGGCTGCAGCGGCTAGTTTTTCGATTTGTTGTTCGCCTGTTTCCAGACATTTTTCGCCAAATTCCAACAATTTTTTGATGACAGCGCGCGCTGTTTGCGAATTTGCTTCATGTCCGAATGACCCTTTCGGGCTAAGACCGTAACCGTATGCTTCATCCAATGCCTGATCACTGATCATGGCGAAATGATCCTGGACCTGCGGATGCTTTAGCCGGGCCAGAAAATCCTGGATGGCATGCTTCAGGGGTTGCTTCATTTCCTTGATCTGTTCAAAAAGCTGATCCCGAATAGTGTGCGCGCCTTGATGCTCCACGGTCATCAACGAGGATGGCATTACTGGTGCTTGTTCAACCGGTTTTGTTGGTTGCAAGGAAGAGACGCCGGATTGAATGGCTGAACTTGGACTACCACACTGACTTGCGACTGCTCTCACATTACCTCCGCTATTTTTTTGAATGGCCATGAGTGGCGCCGAAACTTAAAAAGTTCAAAATGACAGTTTTTTTCGTACAGTGGCGCACGTTGTTCGGTAACTCCCATTAATAGGTGAAGTATTGAAATAATATCCCGCACCGAAGGATTCAGTTTTTTATTGGTAGGAAATTGGCTTGCGTCCTGTCTCCCAAGCTCCTACAGCAGCTTGGGTGCATCGCCTATACCGCGATCCCGCTTGGCAGGTTATCTTGAACACATGGCAATTCATTGCCGATCCCAAACGCCAGTTTGATTGCTCAACCCCGCCAGCGCGACTTTGTCCGCAAGCCAGGCAACTGAAAGGATTTACCATGCTCGATACTTCAACCGCATCAAAGAAAGCCGCAAACAAAACCACAGCCAACACGGCTACGACACACGCCAAATTGAGCGCACAGATCGATGCGATCAACCTGCTGATCAAGGAACATGCCGAAGTCAAGGCCAAGTTCGAAGCGTATGAAAAACTCGGCGACCGTGCCACCGCCAGCAAGAAGAAACTGGTCGGTGAAATCTGCCAGGCGCTGACTGCGCACATGATTGCCGAGGAAGAAATCTTTTACCCGGCTGCCGCCAAGATCAATGGCAAGGAACATGACCAGGTCGATGAAGCGATCGTTGAACATGCTGGCGCCAAGCATTTGATCGAACAGCTGTTGGCCATGGAACCGGGCGATGATCTCTATGATGCCAAGGTCAAGGTGCTGTCGGAACAGATCGAGCACCATGTCAAGGAAGAGGAAGAAGAAATGTTCCCGCGCGTACGCAAGGCCAAGCTCGACCTCGAAGCCATGGGTTCCGAAATCGAGTCGCGCGAAGAAGAGGTCAAGGCAGCCGCCTGATCGTTTGCGCTTCGCGCCTGTCTGAAGACATGCTGCAACGGCTTTGCCAATACCAGTCTGACTGGTCATGGCAACGCCGTTTTTGCATTGGTGCTGTGTTCCTCGGCATTGCAATTCGATTCGACAAACGCTGCCGAATCCTGAAATAATCCAGGTCCGCCTACGCCTGCTTCCAGGCCGGCATACCAGGACCAGATCATGAACCCAGACCAGATTGCCCAGGCATTTTGCCAGGCGCGTACGCACGGCACTGCGCTGTTGTCGTTCCCGGGTGGGGAAGTCCCGCCGACCCTGGAAGATGCCTACCTGGTGCAGGATGCTGCCATTGCCGCTTGGCCGGATCAGGTGGTGGCCTGGAAAGTGGCATTGATCGCGCCTGCCTGGCAAGCCCAATACAAGAATGTACGTTTGTCCGGCCCGGTGTTTGCCAAGCGCCTGCGTCTTTGTACTGATGCGCAGACCACCAATGAACGGATCATCGATGGCGGCATCGCTGCCACCGAAACCGAATTTGCCATCCGGGTCAACGATCAATTCCCCCTTTACACGCGGTTCGACAGCCAGGAACAGCTCGCCCCCTACATTGCCTCCGTCCATGCAGCCATTGAAGTGGCCGGCAGCCCCTTGGCAACGCTGGGCACACTTGGTCCCGGTGCAATGATCAGCGATTTTGGCAACAACACCGCCCTTCTCATCGGCCCCGAACTACCGGGATTTTTTTCACGCGACCCATCGGCCTGGCGTACCAGCATGTACATCAATGCACGGCCAGTGGGCGAAGGACACGCGGCGCGCATTCCCGATGGACCGCTGGCGGCGCTGCTGTTCCTGGTGAATAATCTGGTCGATCGCGGCACCACGCTGCGGCCGTTGCAATGGGTATCGACCGGCGCCAGCAACGGCATTCATCCCGTCAAACCTGGTGACCATGCCGAGGCCTTCTTCGATGACAGGCTGCTGCTGTCAGTGCGGCTCGACACCGTCTGATCCCCATTCTTCCACCCGCATGATCTTGACGCGTCTTGCGTGGGCACACGCTGCGTCAAGACATTCGCCGGCAATTCAAGCTCTCATGACGTGCAAAGCGGGATCGAATCCGCGCAGGATTTCTGCGCGGATTTCTTGTGCGGCACCGCCGTTTCATTGCTGAATTTTTAAGCATAAAAATTCACGCAACTTCACAAATCTTAAAAAGATGTAACAATGTCCGCTCATGGCTGATGCCATCGCATTGGTTTTGCACGTCCTTTCCCTTGAGACGCGCAGCAGACCAATGCCCTCGTCAATACCCTAAAGGCTTTGCATGAAAATCATTGGCATTTCCCCGCAGCGCCGCAATTTCCTGCGCAAGGCAGCGGTGGCAGGACCGGCTGTCGCTTTGCTGGCCGGTGGCGCAGCAGGTGTGGCCACTGCGCTGGCGCCAGACCAGAAGGTCTATCAACCCAGCTATTTCAACGACCAGGAATGGACCACGCTGATGGCACTGGTTGATCGCCTGATTCCCGTCGACGCTGCAGGCCCCGGCGCATTGCAGGCGGGCGTGCATGAATTCATCGACCGGCAAATGGGCACGCCCTATGCCTACGGCGCGCTCTGGTACATGCAGGCGCCCTTTGTGCCCTCGCCTGAACAGTTCGGCTATCAATTCCACATGAGCCCACGCGACCTGTATCGCAGCGCGCTGGCAGGACTGAACCAGGCGACGCAAAAAAAACTCGGCAAGCTGTTTGCAGATCTCGATTCGGCCCAGCGTGATGCACTGATCGGCGAACTGGAAAAAGGCACGCTCGATATTGGCGAAGTGCCGGCAAAGACGTTCTTTGGCCAGCTGCTGCAAAACACCAGGGAAGGTTATTTCTGCGACCCTGTCCACGGCGGCAACAAGGACATGGCGGCCTGGAAAATGATCGGCTTTCCCGGCGCGCGCGCCGATTACATGGACTGGGTCGAGCAGTACGGCAGGAAATATCCGCTGCCTCCAGCCACCATCGCCTGATCCGGCTGCTACTGCAACAAGAACAGGAAAGCGTATTCATGTCTGATTTGAAAATGAAAGCTGTCGATGTGGTTATCGTCGGCTTTGGCTGGACCGGTGCCATCATGGCCAAGGAATTGGTCGAAGCGGGCCTCAACGTGCTGGCGCTGGAGCGCGGCGAATACCGCGACACCTATCCCGATGGCGCGTATCCGAAGACCATCGATGAGCTGACCTATATCCAGCGCAGCAAGCTGTTCCAGAACCTGGCCAAAGGGTCCTTCACCTTTCGCCATGCGGTTGCCGACACGGCAGTGCCGTACCGCCAGATCGGCGCCTTCAAGCCGGGCACCGGCGTCGGTGGCGCCGGCCTGCACTGGTCGGGCCAGCACTGGCGCGTGCTGCCGGAAGAACTCAAGCTGCGCAGCCATTACGAAACGCGCTATGGCAAGAAGTTCATCCCGGAGGGCATGACGATCCAGGATTTCGGCGTCAGCTATGAAGAACTCGAACCCCATTTCGACTTTGTCGAAAAGGTCTTCGGCACCTCGGGCGTGGCCTATCGTGTCAAGGGCCAGGTGGTCGGGGAAGGCAATTACTTTGAAGCCGACCGCTCCGACAACTATCCCCTGCCGCCGCAAAAAGTGCCGTACACGGCGCATCTGTTCGGCAAGGCGGCCAAGGAAGCGGGCTTGCATCCGTTCGTGTCGTCGTCGTCGAATGCTTCGCAGCCCTACACCAATCCGTATGGCTGCCAGATGGGGCCGTGCAATTTCTGCGGCTTTTGTTCCGGCTATGCCTGCTACAACTATTCCAAGGCTTCGCCCAACGTCAACATCCTGCCGGCCCTGCGCCTGGCATCGAATTTCGAATTGCGCGCCAACTGCAATGTGCTGCGAATCGACCTCGACAGCAGCAGGAAAAAAGCCACCGGCGTCACCTATGTCAATGCCGATGGCAAGACGGTCGAACAACCGGCGGCACTGGTCATTGCCAGCACCTTCGCCTACAACAATGCCCATCTGTTCCTGGTCTCCGGCATCGGCAAACCCTACGACCCGGTTGCCAATGAAGGCGTGGTCGGCCGCAACATCGCCTACCAGACCATGTCCACCGTACAGTCGTTCTTCCCGCTTGATACCAACACCAATCCCTTCATCGGTTCGGGCGGCAATTCGGTCGCCGTCGATGACTACAATGGCGACAATTTCGACCATGGCCCGCTCGGCTTCGTCGGTGGGTCGCCGGCCTGGTGCAATCCGGCCGGCGTGAAACCGATCGCCGGCATTCCGGTGCCGACCGGTACGCCAGGCTGGGGTTTGAAGTGGAAGAATGCGGTCAAGGACAGCTACCTCAATTTCGTCTCGTTCGACGTCCACGGCGCCAACATGGTCTACCGCGACTGCTATGTCGATCTCGACCCCACCTATACCGACCAGTTCGGCCAGAAGCTGCTGCGCTTTACCTTCGACTGGAAAGACAACGACATCAAGATGAGCCGCTATGTCACCGACAAGATGATGGCAGTCGCGCGGGCCATGAACCCGACCTCGACCAATGTCTCGGTGAAGAACTTCGGCGACCACTTCGACTTGCGCAATTACCAGACCACCCATTGGGCCGGCGGCACCGCCATGGGCACCGACCCGAAGATCAGCGTACTGAACCGCTATCTGCAGAGCTGGGATGTGCACAACGTCTTTGCCGTCGGCGCCAGCGTCTTCCCGGTCGGCATCGGCTACAACCCGACCGGCCTGGCTACCGCACTGACCTACTGGTCAGCCAAGGCCATTCGCGAGCAATACCTGAAAGATCCCCGGCCCCTGGTCGACGCCTGAGCACATCCATGAAAAACCAATTCAACCGCATGCGTGTCTTCGCGCAATCGTTTCGCTCGCCGCTGCGTGATTCCTGCAAGCTGGGCGAAGCCAGCAGAACCAGCCATACCAGCCAAACCAGCCAGGTTCGGCACCGGGACCCTTTGATTGAACCGGTTCAATCACGTCGTTCGATCCATCGAAGTCACCCGGCACACCGGATCCAGTCCAGCCAAGCGAGGGCTGTTGAAACACCGGCTCGGCGGCTGCAGCAATTCATGCACAGCACGGTCCTGGTTCTGGGTTTGTTCGGCGCTGGCGCCAGCCTGGCTGCCGACAGCAACGGCCAACTGATCAAGCAGGGCGAGTACCTGGCAAAAGCGGGCGACTGCATTGCCTGCCACAGTGTCGGCAAGGGCAAACCCTATGCCGGCGGCCTGGCCATGGCCACGCCGATCGGCAAGGTGTACGCCACCAACATCACGCCCGACAAGGAGCATGGCATCGGCAACTGGAGTTTCGATGACTTCAATCGCCTCATGCGCACCGGCGTGACCAAGGAAGGCTATACCGTCTATCCAGCCATGCCCTACCCCTCGTACTCGCGGCTTTCCGAAGGCGACATGAAGGCCCTGTACGCCTACTTTATGCATGGTGTCGCGGCCGCGGACACACCGAACCGCAAGGCCGACATTCCATGGCCGCTGTCCATGCGTTTTCCACTGACAGTCTGGCGCTGGGTATTCGCACCGACGCCACAACCGTTCGTGCCCAAGGCCGATGCCGACATGCAGATCCAGCGCGGCGCCTACCTGGTCGAAGGCCTGGGACATTGCGGAGCCTGCCACACCGCGCGCGGCGTCGGCTTGCAGGAAAAAGCGTTGACCGGCAACGGCAACAGCGACTTCCTTGCCGGTGGTGCTGCCATCGACGGCTGGGAAGTGCCATCGCTGCGCAATGAACATGGCGGCGGGCTGGCGCGTTGGAAAGAACAGGATATCGTGGCATTCCTGAAGACCGGCCGCAACGATCACACTGCCTCGTTTGGTGCCATGAATGACGTGGTGGTGCACTCGATGCAGTACATGAGCAATGATGACCTTGCCAGCATTGCCAGGTATCTCAAGTCGCTGGCACCCGGCAAGGAGGCAGCCAAGCCCTTCGTGGCCGACCCCAAGGTGGGCACGGCACTTTACAACGGCGTCATCGGCAGCGCGGGTGCACACCTCTATCTCGACAAATGCGCCGGCTGCCACCGCAGCGATGGCAATGGCTACACCAAGGCCTTCCCTGCGCTGGCCGGCAATGCCGTGCTGCAGACCCGCGACCCCAGCTCGGCGATCAAGATCGTGCTCTCCGGTGGCGCCGTACCAGCCACCAGGACTGCGCCGTCGGCGCTGACCATGGCACCTTATGCCGACATGCTCAGCGATGAACAGGTGGCGCAGGTGGTCAGCTTCATCCAGACCAGCTGGGGCAATCAGGGAGCCACGGCCACTGCGGCGCAGGTGGCCAGGATCCGCAAGACATCGCTGCCGGTGGCGCCGGTCACCGAGTCGTCGCTTGCAGCCGGGCGTTCCGGCACCTTGCCTGCGCACGCACTGAGCGGGAAACTCATCGAGTAATGACACTGGCCGGAAGGCGCCGGCGATGGAACCAATTGGGCGCTCGCAGCACTCATGAACGTGCCTTTGCCGCCGTGCCGAACAGCTGAAGTCCAGGAATTCTCCAAGGTGGCTCAAGGCGACGGCAACGCCGCTTTCAAGAGACTCATCCATGCCTTTGCCATCGCGCTTGCCGGCGTATCACAACACGCCGGCTGGCCACCTCGACAATTCGCCGCCATCGGCGTTTCCTGCTCAACGCAGCCAACCACCTTCCATGGCGCAGGCCACGGATACAGAGGCCCGGGAACCTGCGGTACAGCCGCATGGCGCAGCGCTGCTGGCCAATGGCAGGAATGCCGCCACGCTGGTCGGCGAGCTGTTTGACCGGCAGTCGGCCAGACCGGCGACGATCGCGGAGCAGGCTCTGGTGAAACAAGCCGCCTACCGGCTGTTGCGGGTGCTGACCAATCGGCCGCCGCTCTCCCCTCTCAGTGCCGAAAGCCTGATGACTGCGCAGCGCAGCATCGAAGCGGTATCTCATGACATGTTCCTCGGTGCATGCAACAATGCTGCGAACCAAAAGGAGAGCCAGTTCCAGATCAGCGCCTACAATAGCGCCAAGCGGGCCTTGATCATCGAGTTGGTACGCGCCTTTCATCTCCCGGCCAGTTGCTGGCATGGGCTGTGGCCGGCGTCCTTGCGACAGCGGCTCATGCAGCTGCAGGTGGAAGACCGGCACCGCTTTCACGTGCTGCAGACATTGGTCTGCGCAGCGGTTTCACTGCTGAGCAAGAATGCCCAGTGCGCCGACTTGACAGCGCTGGCAATGATCGATGAGGGCATGCACCGGGATCAACCGGCCAGTGCCAACCCGCAAGGACTTTCGGCTGGTGACACCGACCGGATGATCGCGCAACTGCTGCGCTGCGGCGAAGCCGGTGACCACGTCTGGCTGGAAATTCTGAGCCTGGACCTGACTGACGGTGCGGCGGCGCTGGCGCAGCCGCATGGCGATGGGCTCGATATTGTCGAAGACGGCTGGGCCGACGAAAAGACGGCAGTTTTTCGCAGCGAGGCTGCATTTCCGAAGTCATCGAGATATCTGACCAAGGGGTTGTACAGCAAGGATCTGGCACATCAGCTTGCCGAACTGACTGTCGATTTTTCCAGGGTACTGGCGCAAAGTACGGACTTGCGTACTGCATTTGCCCAGGACATGACGGAATTTCAGCCGTCGAATTTGATTTCAAAGGGAATCATCGATGTCCTCGATCTGCTTGCCAGGAACGACATACCGATTGACCGTTTGTACGGTTGCTACAGCCAGCGTCCATCGGTATTTTCCAGCGCGTTTCGCAGCGACTGCCGGCAAGCGCTGCGCGAGCTCGACACCTCGGCGCAGGCAAAGCGCCAGTTGGCGCGGCTGGCGCGCAAGCAGGCCAGTGAAGCCGGTGGCAGCAATGCCTTCTGCGCCATGGCCAGCGCAAGAATCATTGAGCAGGCAAAGGAAATTGCCAGTGAATCGCGGGTCCGAACCCGGATCATTGGCGACGCCGTCGAATTTGACCGCATGAGGCTGCAGCTGCCGCCGCATCCTGTGGCGCTGATCCACATTCTGGAAAATGAACCAGACCTCAAGCGCTTGCGCATGGGGCTGATGCATTTGAAGGACCGCCTGCAGGAAGAGCCAAATGCCGCGCTGGTCAATGAAGCAGCGTCTGCCCTGCTGCAGTGGTGGTGCAACAGTCAACATGTGCTGGCCGTGGATGTGCAGATTCTTAATATTGCCAGCGATGACCGGATCTTCGAGACCCGCTCGTATCAGGTCTGGAGTGCAGTACTCTGCAAGATCCTGCCCTCGATGACACCCGAATGTCCGGCCACCCCTTATTATTTCCTGACAGTCAAATCCATGCTGGCTTCCCGGCTTAAACTCTCGGCGCAGCAGCGCCACGCGGAAATCGAATTGTTTCGCCAGCAGTTTTTGCCTGCCTTGAAACCGCGCCTGCTGATGCAGCTGAAAACATACCCGGCGTTCTACCAGAAACATGTGACCCCGTTGCTCAGTGCAGCACTGCATTTGCCCGGCGCTGCCAAGCCCGGTTCCAGCGCGCCCTCTGTTGGCCAAGCCTTTGCGTGAGCATCGCCGCCACAATGTACTGAGACATGATCAGGCGTGGTCGATCTTGGCCTCCCTGCCTGCGACCGGGCGACCAGCGCGGGCCTGGCAGGATGGCAAACAGTCTTCGCTTTTCCCCGGCTTCAGCTTTCCCTAACTTCAGCGTTCCCCGGATTCAACGTTCCCCGGTTTCGCTTTTCACGCGCTTGGCTTTTCATGCGTTTCACTTTTGCATGGTTCCATTGCGCAGACTTTTGACAGGCCTGCGGGCCGATCAGCCAGGACATGCCTGCAAGGCCATCAGCCTGGCCAGCAGCCGTGTGGCAAGTGCAAAATCGGCGAAGTCCATTGCCTCGTCAGGATTGTGGCTGCCATTGGCATTACGCACAAACAGCATTGCAGAGGCGATGCCGCTGTCGGCAAAGATGGCTGCATCATGGCCGGCGCCGCTGGGCATGTCGCGCACTGCCAGATCCATTCCTTGCGCCAGTTCATGAAAAGCCGCGCGCAGCCCTGGATCCATGTTGCCCTCCCGGCTGCCGGTGACCGGCCCCATGTGAAACCTCACACCGGTCGAGGCGCCGATGTCGGCCACGGCGTGCGCGATCTGCTGATCCATTGCCTGCAAGGTAGCGGGACTGCGCGAACGGATGTCGATGCAAAAATCCACCCGCCCGGCAACCTTGCTGAAACCGGACTGCTGCGCGTCGGTGGCAAATTGGCCGACAGTGACGGTGAGCTCATGGCCAGCCTGCTCCAGCGCCGCCCAGGCCTGCTGCATGGCCAGCACCAGCTGCGCCACGGCGAGCACGGCGTCCTTGCGATGGCTGCGCGGCGTGGCTCCCGAATGGGCATATTCGCCGGCAGCGTGTGCCTGCCGATAACGCCGGCTGCCGCAAATGCCGGTGACAACGCCGACGGCTTCGCCGGCTTCCAGCAGCACGGGTCCCTGCTCGATATGCAGTTCGAGGAAACAGGCAACACGCTGCGGTGTCAGCCACGCTTCGCCGGCCGCCACCCGGTCCGGCGCGCCGCCCAGCTCGAGCAGGTGCGCAGCCAGCGAGCGGCCGTTATCGCTGCGCTGCGCCTGCAGTGCGCTGGCCGGCAGCAAACCGAGCGCGGCCTTGCTGCCGGCATAGGAAACCGGAAACCAGTTGCTCTCTTCAGCACGGATGGCCATGACGCAGACATCGCACTGCGGCACGAAACCGGCACGCGCCCAGCCAGCCAGCACTGCCAGGCCGGCCACGACGCCTGCCGCGCCATCGTAATTGCCGCCGCAGGGCACCGAGTCCAGGTGCGAACCGGTCAGTACCATCGGCATACCGCGTTCGCGCCCCGGCAAGGTCAGATACAGGTTCAGCGCTGCATCGGTACTGATCTCCAGCCCCAGCGCAGCGGCCTGCGTGGCCAGCAAATCATGTGCACCCTGTTCACCGGCGCCATAGCTGTCGCGGGTCACCCCCGCGCTGGCGGCGCTGATGGCGCGCAGCTGGTCAAACAGCGCGGCGGCCAGTTCCAGGTCGGGTTCAGTCTGTGCCAGGCGTGGCAGGGCAAGGTAGGCGGCAGAGGAATGAATCATGCGATAGGCGATCGAGAGGCAAAGAGCGATTCTGTCACATGACAAGCTGCCCCGCTGGCAGGCGTCGCCGTGATCAGCGCGCCGCTGCCGGAAACGCGACCGGCATCCTGGCCACGCGCGCACGCGCCAGCCGTTTGGCCGCCAGGCTCAGCAGCAGCGCCAGCAGCAGCAAACTCCATAACGGAGGTTCGGACACGGCGACTGCCGGGGCGTCCTTGAACTGGACATCGACTTCGGCGCCATCCATGTAGCTCAAACCGCTGAAATTCACGCGCAACTGGTCGCCTACAAAACTGACCAGGGGGTTGCCGATCAAGGTGGATGAAATGCTTGCCACGTCCAGCCCCCACGGGTCGGCCGACAGCTTGGTAAAGATCAATCCATTGAATACCTCGATATTGAAGGTCGGCGAGTCGGCGATGGTATTGAACCAGATCGTCAATCCCATGTCGGTGAAATTAATGAAAAAGGTCGTGGTTTCTTCAATGCCGAGCACGGTCTCGATTTCATCGTTGACGGTAAACTCCGGCGGAAAGGAGTTCGAGTTCTGGTATTCGGTTGCCGGGTCGGGAAACGCATAGATGACGGAGAGGTCACGGCCAATCAAGCCGGCATGGGCGACTGAGGCGATGGACAAGGACATGCAGCAGGCCAGGAAAATTCCGGCACTGCGTTTGAGAAAAGTTGAAATCATTGCTTTCTCCATTGACGGCTGAGGGATACCAGATGGTGCATCGTTTGAAGGCAAATCCAGTGCGCTTTCACGTCCATACTTGTAATTACATTTATCCAGAAACCAATAGAAGCAATATCGATGCCCGAAAAATTTTCTTATTAAAATCAGTTACTTGGAGAATCGGCACCGCAGTGTCATCGATCCTGTGTAAAAATTTCCGACAGTTTCAGCGAATCGTCGAGCAGCCTTGCGCATGGCGTAATGCGCTGCAATGAACGCTGTTTTCAGCGTGCGGGCAATCGGCGTCACGATCCAGCACGACAATGTCGGCCGAACGCTGCATGCTGCAAGCGGGAATGGGAACGGGTTGAAGCAGAGATAAATGACCGGCGCCAGCGCACGGGGCCGTGCAAGCCTCTGCGCCACGCCATACGGCGGAGGTGCGGAAAACTACATGCGCGAGTAAATCATTTCCCGCACATGAGGGTAGATCTCGCGCGCCCAGCGCCGGCCGCTGAAGGTGCCATAGTGGCCGACGCCGGCCTGCATGTGATGCGACTTCATGACTGGCGGAATATTGCTGCACAAATCCTGCGCCGCCATGGTCTGGCCCAGCGCACAGATGTCGTCGCGCTCACCTTCCACCGTCAACAGCGAGGTGTGGCGGATCGTGCCCGGGTCGACCGGCCGGCCGCGCCAGGTCAGGGTGCCGCGCGCCAGGTCATGGTCCTGAAAAACATGCTTGATGGTTTCCAGGTAAAACTCGGCCGTCATGTCGAGCACGGCAAAATATTCTTCATAGAATGCCCGCGTGGTGTCGGCCTTTTCAATTTCGCCGTCGAGCAGGTCGCGGTGCAGTCCCCGAAACGCATCGATATGACGTGGCAGATTCATGCTCATGAAGGCGGTCAGCTGCAGGAAACCAGGGTACACCGGGCGCTGCGCCCCGGCATGGCCGAACGGGACCCGGCTGATCAGGTTCTGTTCGAACCAGGAATACGGCTTGCCCATTGCCAGTGCGTTGACCTTGGTGGGATTGATGCGGCAGTCAATGGGTCCGGCCATCAAGATCATGCTGGCTGGCTGCGCCGGGTTTTTATCTGCCGCCATCACCGAGACGGCCGCCAGCGCCGAGACGCACGGCTGGCATATTGCCATCAGATGTGACCCCGGTCCGATGCGTTCGAGAAAATCGATCAGGTAGGCGGTGTATTCATCGAGTCCGAAGCGGCCCTCGGAGAGCGGCACGTCGCGCGCATTGTGCCAGTCGGTGATATAGACGTCATGGTCCTGCAGCATCACCTTGACGGTGTCGCGCAGCAGCGTGGCAAAGTGACCCGACATGGGTGCGGCAATCAAAACCCGCGGCTGCGGCAGGTCGACGCCTTCGCGGCGGAAATGCACCAGCTTGGCAAATGGCAGCGTCGCCACCACTTCTTCATGCACCGCAACCTTGCGGTCCGGGTTGCCGCCGAGTTCGACCTCGTGTATGCCGAAGGCCACGCGCTGGTGCGTCATGCGCGCTGCCGAGAACACGCCGAGAGCGGCAGCGAGGCTGCGCGCCAGGGGATGTTGCGCAAACATCGGATGGGCAAGTGCAGCGCTGGTGTGGGCTGCCAGCTGGCGCACCGGCTCCATGAAATCGGCATGCGCTTGAAAGGCCTGGTATTGCATGGTCACTCCTGAGTACTGCATCAGCTGTGCAAGCTGCACGAGCCTGGTGGGCTGCATGCGTGAGTTGCGCAATCTGCATCAGCTGCATCGACTGCATCAGCCGCATCAGCTATGCATGGCGTCCCGGCGCAAGCCCATGCCTGCGTCACAGCCCTGCACTTTCCGGAGCAAGGACCGCGCCATGCCGCGGCCCTGACTACTGGCACGCCGCTTGCGTGAACCTGCGTCCAAGCGGACCAATGCCGTGGTTCGCCATTCAGACAGTCTGTCCTTCCATGGGACCCATGACAACAGGAGCACGACATGGCGCGCGCCACACTCACCATCAGCAGCAAGAATTATTCATCCTGGTCCATGCGCGGCTGGCTACTGGCAAAACTGGCCGGCCTGCCGTTCGAGGAAAAGATCATCCCGCCAGACGATCCATCGATGCGTGCCGAATTGCTGCTGCTGGCGCCCTCCATCCTGGTGCCCTGCCTGCTGCATGGCGAGATCCGCGTCTGGGACACGCTGGCCATTGCGGAATACCTCAATGAAGCCAAACCCAAGGCCGGTTTGCTGCCGGAAGACAAGGCAGCACGTGCACATTGCCGCGCCATCTCGGGCGAAATGCATTCCGGCTTTGCCTCCATGCGCTCGGCTTTGCCAATGAACCTGAAAGCCCGTTACAAGGAATTTCGTATCTGGGCGCGTGCCCAGGCCGACATCGAGCGCATCGTGGTGATCTGGCGCGACTGTCTGGCCACCTATGGCGGCCCCTACCTCTTCGGTGCCAGGCCCTGCATGGCCGACGCCATGTATGCGCCGGTGGTGACGCGTTTCCAGACCTATGGCGTCAAACTCGACCAGGCCTGTGCCGGCTATTGCGCCACCATCCTGGCCCTGCCGGCAATGCAGGAATGGATTGCCGCTGCACTGGCAGAGGCCGATGAGGTCGAAAGTCTGGATGCAGAATTCTGAGCAGCCAGGCGGCTGTCATTTCCACGGTGTGGGTTCGGGCACAGCACAAGGCGCTTCGACATCGATGGACTTGAAGTCGGCCGGACCGACGATTTCCAGGTACTCCATGTCAGGCGAATAGTCGAACAGGAAATGGCGAATGCCGGGCATCTGGTGTACCACATCGCTAGCCTCGACCAGCGTGTCGCGGTCTTCATACATGAAGCGCGCCCAGCCCTTGGTCATGATCACGATCTGGAATTGCGCTTCATGACGGTGCCAGCCAGTGCCCTTTTCAGGTGCAAGGTTTGCCTTCACAAGGTGCGCAATCACCCGCCCCTTGGTGGCATCGGCAATGCCGAGGTCGCGGTAAAGGAAAAAATCGCGCAGGCCGCCCGGTTCGAACTGCGTATCGCCAGGCTTGACATGGGAAAACCGCGTTGCAGGAACATCGGACATGGCTGGCCTCCGTAATGGTTCATCGGAACAGGATTACATCTTTATTGATGCAATAATTGTTCCTGAACCTTGCCGGATGCGCTAATGATAGGCGCGGCGCTGATCAGGCCGCAGCAACACACGGGCGGCGACATCGAGCGTAATCCAGTTATCCTTGAGAAATTTCGCGGCATAGCGGGTGCCGAAATCTTCCTGCAGTGAAATGCCTAACTCGACAATATTGGCGCTGAAAAAATCACGTCGTACGAAATGCTGGCCCGAGGTTTCCTGCGCAGTTTCCTGCAGATGTTCTTCGGTGCTCAAGTTGAGGTTTGTCACTATTGCCCGTCTCCTAATCGATCCCCAACACCTTGCGTATCCAGACTTCGATATTTTTCATTCGCTTGCAAAAACCCCCCGCTGACCGGGGGGTGATGAAAGCCGGCGCTATCTTGCGCCTATCGGAAGTCCGGGATTTGTTCGTCAGCCTTAATTGATATTAAGCAATATTTAAAATAAAAAATCAAGTTCTTATTACACATATCAACAAGCTTGTTGACACAACACCGCAACGCATGGGCCAGGGTGTCTTTCACATATGACATTGTGATCGCATCAACGCTCTTCCTTCGACTTGTCTGCAATAGAACCGCGAACCTCGAATGCCACCCTGTCCTGTACCGAGCCGTCAGGCCCGAGCAATTCCAGCACATGCTTGCCAGGCCACGGCAACCAGTCATAGGCCAAGTCCCGAGCCTGGACAGTTTCCCCGGCAGCGGGCGGCAATGGCTTGCCATCGAGGCGCCAGCCGGCACCGTGGCGAGTGCCGGCGTTGGCGGAAAAACGCAGGCGCTGGCGCGGCACGGGCATGTCCGGATCGAGCGCCACCAGCATTCCGTCAGTGGGCGAGGTGATGGCAGCGCCGGCATCGGCCGCTGTCACGGCGTGAATGACCGACTGTTGCGTGCCGGCCATGAAGTACTCGCGCCGCTGCGGCTCCATTGCATCCTGGTAGCGAATCGTCAGTGCCAGGACACCTGGTGCAACGGCGGGTGCATCCGCTGCGGCCTGTCCCGCATGCAGGTAATGCATGATGTCTTGCCAGACCGGGGCGGCGCCAGTGACGCCGGAAACATCTCGCATCGGCGCGCCGGAAGCATTGCCGACCCAGACGCCGACGGTGTACCTGCTTGAAAAACCGATGCACCAGTTGTCGCGCATGTCCCGGGAGGTGCCGGTCTTGACCGCGCTCCAGTTGCGCGTGGCCAGCGCATTTTCCAGTCCGAAGGTGCGGGCGCGGGCGCTGCGATCAGCCAGGATGTCGGCAATGATGAAGGCGGCCGCCGGGTCGATGACGGCGCCTTGCCCGGACAGCGGCGGCGACACTGGGGATGCCGAAGGCGCCGGCGCCCCCTGACCCGGTACATAGCGTACTGGCCCATGGCGGCCCTGGTTGGCCAGTGTGCGGTAGGCATTGACCAGCGCCAGCAGGCTGACATCGGCGCTGCCCAGCGCCAGGCTGTAGCCGTAGTACTCTCCCGACTCCCGCAAGGCGAAACCAAGCTGCTGCAAGCGCGCAAACAAGCGCCCCGGCGTGACCGTCACCAGCGTGCGCACCGCTGGCACATTCAGCGACGAAGCCAGCGCTGTGCGCAAGCTGACCGGCCCCTTGAAATTGCGGTCGTAATTCTGCGGTACATACATGCCGGCGCCGGTCGGCAGGTTCAGCGGCGAATCGTCCAGCACGCTGGCGGCAGTCAGCCATTTGTGTTCGATTGCCAGCGCATACAGAAAGGGCTTGAGGGTCGAACCGGCCTGGCGCAGTGCCAGTACGCCATCGACCTCGGCAGCCCCCGAGAGAGCGCCACTGGAGCCAACCCAGGCCAGCACCTCGCCACTGGCGTTGTCGAGCACCAGCACGGCACCGTCCTCGACATTGCGCCCGCTCAGGGCGGCAAGGTGGCGCAACAGGCTGTCGCGTGCGTAGCGCTGCAGGCCGGCGTCCAGCGACGACACCAGCGTGGCGGTGCCGCGCTTTAACAGCCGCCTGGCCAGGTGAGGTGCAAGCTGCGGCGCCAGCGAGCCAGCGCCGGCACCGAGCTGGAACGGTGCGGCCCTGGCACCTGCAAGAGGCGCCAGGCGCAATGCTGCCAGCCCTTCGAGCGGCGCGCACGACACGCCGGCCTTTCCACTGCCGGCCTGTGCGGCAAACCCTGCCGCCTTGGCAGCTTGCTGCTGGCGGTAGATGATGCAGGCACGCTGCGCCACCTTGGCCGGCGGCGCGTTGGGTGCCCTGATCAGCGCCACCGCCAGCGCCGCTTCCAGTTCATCGAGGCCGCTTGGATGTTTGTCGAACAGCACGCGCGCCAGGGCAGAGACGCCCGCGAGTTCACCGCGAAAGCTGACCAGGTTCAGGTAGGCTTCCAGTATCTGGTCCTTGCGCCAGTGGCGTTCCAGCGCTTGTGCCAGCATTACCTGGGAAAGCTTTTGCCGCGTGCTGCGCGGTGCGGCGCCACGGCGGACCGCATCATCGAGCAGTCCAGCCAGCTGCATGGTAAGGGTGGACGCGCCACGCGTACGCGTGTTCCACAAGTTGGACCAGGCTGCCGCAGCCACCGCCTGCCAGTCCACGCCGGCGTGTTCGTAGAAACGCCGGTCTTCGGAGACGAGCAAGGCCAGACGCAGCGCCGGTGAGACATCTGCCAGCGCAACCCATTCAAGCCGGCGCCGGCGCAGCTCCAGGCGCAGTTGCTGCAGCGGCTGGCCATGGCGGTCCAGCAGCACGGCGTCCGAGGGCAGGTAGTCGCGCCGCACCTGGGCAAATGTCGGCACCTGTGCCATGCCGGCAACCGGCGGCATGAGGGCGCACAGGAAGGCGCAGCCGAGCAGCATTGCCCTGGCCGCCCCCCGTGCCTTGCCACGCCAGGGGCCATGTACCTGTATGCGCGATGCAATGCGCGCCTGCCGAAACCATGCATTGTCATGGACGCAGGTTTCCGGAGGCAATTGGCAGGCTCTGGCCATGGCCGCTAGTTCACCGTCAGCACGGCATTGGGCGCTTCGGCAAACATCTCCGGCGCATACATCGCCTCCACTCTGCTGGCAGGGAGCTGGAACGTGCCGGCATTGTTGAGGCGCAGGCGATAGCGCACCAAAAATTTTC